>JAFMDF010000565.1 GCA_017857395.1 Bacteroidota bacterium
AACAATGTTCAGCGGCAACAACTGGCTAATCAAGCTCGGTTTTTGAAACAATAAACAATAAACAATATGATTCTATCAATATTTAAATTAGTTATACTACTAAAATAATTTCACTTGACAAAGTGAGATTATTTTAGTAGTATAACTAATTTAGGGGTACGAGTAATGTTAGAACAGGTTTGTTTTTGTTGATATAAGATTTGATACAAAAATGGGTTAAATGAATCATTCTTGATGAATAAATAGTACCATTTATGGCGAATGAAGTGAATATGGATTTATTTATTCGCTTTGTCGGCTAATTTTTGTAGGCGTTGAATCGTCTTAGTGCGTTTTAAGATAGGATAAATAAAATCATAGGTTTCTTTTAAAATTATTCTTCGCTCTTTTATATCAGGCATATCCCATTGTAATAACATCGCTGCCATAAATTCAAGGTTGTGCAGTACCGCCAAATCTAATACAGAAGCATAATCACGTTGATTTCTGCTAGTTGGCTTATCTGGATTATTAGCACGCCATTGTTTAGCTGTTTGGCCAAAGACAATTTCGTTAATCATATCAATTTCAGCAGCAAAAGGTAAACGACTTTTATAGGGTTGTGGATGCGTTAATAATCTTTCATCCATTTGGGTAAAGATAGAAGCCACTAAAAGCGTGTAATTACCTGCGACTAAATGCCGTTTGATTTCAAAAGGATCGCCAAGGAGCTGCGTTTGTTGCTGTTTTAATGTCTGATATTCCTCTAATAATCGAATGTAAAACCGTGCATGAATATAATTGGCAAAATTTAAGGCGATAGTCGTATGTGCATAAGTACCTCCATACCTCCCCCTTTTGGTAATAATTCCTTTAGCATTAGTGTAAGTAATCCATTTACCAACGGAACTAAGATTTTTTAGAAATACTTCAATGACGTATTTTTCAAATCCTCTAAAACTACTAGATATAGTAGTTTTAAAATCTGGGTTGTAAGCTTGTTCCCATTCCTGTAAAAACTCCAATTCTCGCTTAGTATTTAACCAACTCCGAATAACCATATCTGGATTATCTGGACTTTTATATTTGGCTAAATCCGTAATGCAAAAATAATCAGTATCATCAATTCTGATGACTCTTACTTTTGTATCAAAAACAATTATTTCTGTTTTGTTATTCATAGTATTAATTTAGGATAGCTGCCATGATAGTAAGGATTGGTCTCTCTCAACTTGTTTTATTGATATAATAATGTAGCAGGCAGCTATAATTTTAAAGGTAAGTCCGTTGAGGCAAAGGTAAGTAAAATTTCGTTTTATTAAAGCAATGAACTAAAGGTGAATTAAAATCAATCAAAACCGTATCAAATAAACCTATTGGTTTTCGTGATACACTAAACGCTAAAGTGTTGCAGGTCTTAGCCTTAGTGTTTGCTACACAAATTTTCGACACCCTTTTTTTGATACAGTAAATGTATGAGAACATATTATAATAAAAAACATAATTTACCTTTTCGGCGGCACATTCAATAATAGCCATATTACGACGTTTGATATTCGGTATTTGATTGCTTTAACGAATCCAGAAACAGAAATAATAGAAGGCATTATTTTAAGCCCTGGCGAAAAACTAGGGGAAGTATTTTCTTACGTGAGTGATAAGAGTTATAAATGTCAACGGTCAATCCCAATGAGTTTCTTTGAGAAACACAAAGGTCAGGTCGTGATTAATCCAGATTAAGAACGGGAGGAACGCCAAAAGATTTAGCTACTTGAACTTCTAGAGTTTCTATTAATTGTTCTCGTTCTTCATTACCTATTGGTTTATTTAATGCTTTGACTGTTTTTATGATAGCTTTAGCTTCAGCGGAATTAATATCAGGTAAGGGATAATTCTGAATATATTGAGAAAAATATCTTCGTCTTCCAGCATATAATTTATTACTAAAAACTAAATCATGGTATTTTGTCATCAGTTTGGTGTTCGCAATACCTTGAACAAGCATTAACTTCTCTTCTTCTTCGGGTTGTGTTGCTACTATCCAGTAACAATTTCCATTGACAATTTTACCAGACCTATCTAAATAGAATCTCGGTATAGGGCTAATATCAGGAAAGACTAATTTAGGGAATTTCCAAAAAGCCGGATTTTGAGGTACCCAAATCTCAAACCATTTTCTACCTGCTTCAATTACATATTTTCGCCCCTTCAGTTGTGCTTCATGAGTATGAAAATATGCTTTAGTTTTAGGATAATCTTCTAAATTAATAACTGATTTTACGCCATCTTCTGATAAATGAGGATATAAAACCTTTAGCTGTTTTTATTACAGACACGCCAAGATTTTATATTTTCTTGAGAGATTAAGTCTCTTAAAAGCGTTGCTTCTGGCTTATCCTCTTGCTGCTCATTCCATGACTCACTAATAAAAACTTTATCAGCTGTAGTTTTAATACCTACTCTTACTTTAAAAGAATCACCAACTAATTCTTTGGCATTACTTTCTATGGTGCTGACCCATTGAGCTTCCTTTTCTGAGAGCATGGTCCAGTTATGCTCTTTGGTTTTATTAAACCGAATGACTCCCCTACTTTTTTTATATCGTTTTGTACCATCAGTAAAATAACCACCTTCTGAGGTATTCAGAATCTCAAAGACATTTTCCTTTTTAATTAATGTTCCTTTATAACCATTTAATTCTTCGTATATTTTTAAAAATCTGGCAGTATTATTTTGAGCCATCTTCTTTTTTCGCCCAATGAAAATAGCAGGTAAGACCGCAGCATCAAATAGTTTAGTATCTCCTAAATCTATGACTTCTAATATATCATAATTACTAAATAAAAAATTTCGGACACTATTACCACTTTTGGTGAATAGATAACGATTAGAAGTAATGACACCTAATAGTCCACCCTCTTTCAATGCATGAGTCATAGCAATTAAAAAAGGATAGTATAAATCGACTCTGCCTTTTAGGTTAAATTTTTTTGCTAAAGCTTGTGCTTTTTCTGCGCCTAATATCTGTGTTCTTACATAAGGAGGATTAGCTATAATTAAGTCTATGGTATTATTAATAGTTTGTGCTGAACTGAGTTCGTCAAATAAAGAGGTCTGTTGTGATTTTATATGGACAGATTCTAAAAAATCTGCTTTTTTTAAAGAAACATTTGCCGTACCATTTAATGCTTTAGTCGCTATATCTAAATAATCTTCATTAGAATCATATCCAATTAGGTTAAAGTCAAATTCTTTAGCAAAGAGTTGATTAGAAATGGATGCTAATAAAGCACCTTCACCACAAGCAGGGTCTAGGACATTAATTCTTTGTCCATTTGGTTTCAAATAGGAAAGTAATTTTTTGGAGAGATAATTAGCTAAAAGAATAGGTGTAAACGTTGCCCCTGTTTCTTTTATCTGTTGTGTAGTTGCTATCATTAATTATTATTTCATAATTTATGGTAAAGGTAGTTATTTAGACTGAGGGGTGGGAATAACCTCCATCCTCGTAATTTTCAGATGAATACTGAAAAA
>JAFMDF010000195.1 GCA_017857395.1 Bacteroidota bacterium
AAAAACCGCAAAGTTACAATAAATACTATTTAGAACTTCATGCGTAAACCACTATGTTATTCAGCGTTATGGATATACAGAAAAATATTTACCTCGTATTTCAAATTAGATGCGGAACAACTCTTTGTTATTTTATCTTCTTACTCCCCAACTTTGACATTGTGCCTTCATCTGCCAATTCAAAACGCCCCTGGTCCTCCTGTTGAGAGAAGGACTAGAAGGGAACGAGTATAAAAAGATTAATAAGCGTTATTTTTTTCATTGGATATTTATTTTTGTTCCCCTTCCCTCATCCCTAACAACGTGTTACTCATTCAATGTCCAATTATAATCCAAATATTCAAGCTCTTGTTCCTCATTAAAAGCAGCATGGTATTTTTTCAGATAGGCTTTAACAGATGATTTTTTATTAAAATCGCTTTCAAACCAAGAGAAAATCTTAGAGAGTTTCGTCCCTTGTTTGCTGATATTATTTTTATTTGGATTATTGATAAAGAAGTTTGCTTGGTCTGCTAATTGTGCTTCTAATTGGTTCGCTTCAAAAGCCTCCATCCTAAGTCTAGGACAAGAGAAAGAGGCACAATTAATCGCAAAATGAATGCGAGGTTCAACAAATTGCTTTCTTAGAATTTCATGTTCTATGGTATTCAAATCGAAGTCAGTTTTTCCTATTTTAAAAAATTTGAGGTCCCAAGGAGAGTTAATCATCGGTAAACCATCCACAATGTCTTTGATACTTTTTAATGGATAATTGTCCAGAATCAATTTCACGGTGAAGGCATTATAGGCATTTATCCAATAAGCCATTTTTTCGGCATCCGTCCAGTTATTGCCAGGTGGATTCGCACTTAATAAGCCTAGGTAATTATCTAGTTTAGCTTGTTCGGCGATAAAACCTTCATAATTGACTTTTCCTGCGACTGTGACATTATTTTGCAGTAATTCTGTCCAAATAGTATGGTTTACTTTATTTGTTTTCGTGGTCTCCAAAGTAGTTAAATCAACCGACTCCCCTTTTATTTTTTTTACCCAGCCCAATACTTTTAACCCAATATCATTGATGTTCATATCATTAATTTTTACATAACCAATCAAGGCAATTATTAGAAAAAGGAGACTGTATAGTACATACTTCATAGCTATATAGTTTTAATTGGCTTTATAAAAAACAAACTTATATTTTCGTTTACATTTCTGACAAATCAATTGGTCGCCTTCTCTTTTTAGTCGAATTCCTGTTACATTGGTTTCTACAAACTGCTGGACAAAGGCTTTTTGATGTTGCTTATCATGGTTAATATTCGCCTTTGTTTGGTCTTTACTAAATGCTTTGTATTCGTCCTCATATTCCAACAATTTGGGCAAGCACC
The DNA here is from genome assembly GCA_017857395.1 of Bacteroidota bacterium. Taxonomy (GTDB): domain Bacteria; phylum Bacteroidota; class Bacteroidia; order Chitinophagales; family Saprospiraceae; genus JAFMDF01. The sequence continues at coordinate 1,371 of JAFMDF010000195.1, forward strand.
TACCTCCATTAGCTCCTCGTTATTAAGGTTAATGCTTCTTTTTTCCGCCAAATAATTTTTTAAAGAACCCCAAGCTACGGGTAATATTCAAAAAAATATGTCTAAAATAAAAAAATACAAGGGATTCATTCCCAAAATAACCACCGACCAAATGGTAGAAGTAGACCGTTTGATGATGGAAGAATATCATATTTAATTGATTCAAATGATGGAAAATGCGGGACGATGTTTAGCGATTTTAGCCAATCAGAAATAAAAGTGGATGCCCGTTGCCCAATCTTAGCTTTGCTACACACAAATGGGTGCAAAATTGAAAGCAATTGGCGCAAAAAATAACTACTGCCAACATTAAAATCTGATAGCCGGGTTGTGACCCCGACTATCAGACTGAGTTGAACGAAGCGAGGCTTGGCTCAGGACTATGTCATTTCGATTTTATAAGAACGCCTTAAGTAGATTTGATTTTAGCCTTATTGCTGTTATAAATAGGCTTTAAACAAAATAACCATTAACGGAATTTCCGCTAATGGTTATTTTTTTGCTCTAAAAGGAAAAAATAGTTATTTTTGGGTCTTAAGTTTTATTGAATATATTTATAAATGCTAAACGACAATCAAATCATTCGCTTAATTTTCGGTTTTAAAGTCCGTTACTTGCGCCAGCAAAAAGATTTTTCCTATCAAGAATTAAGTAAATTAACGGGTCTTTCGACGTCTTATTTAAATGATATAGAAAAAGGGAAACGTTATCCAAAACCCGATAAAATAACTGCTTTGGCAAAGGCCTTAGAAGTAGACTATAATTATATGGTCGCCACCAATGCCTCCAAAAAATTGCAACCGATTATAGATTTGTTGAATTCTAAACTATTTCGGTTATTTCCATTACAAGATTTTGGGATTAGCCTGGAAAAGGTATTGGAGTTATTTACGCAAACGCCTGATAAAGTCAATGCTTTTATTTCGACGATGGTAAAAATCGCTCGGAATTATCAAGTAGGGGAGCAGCAATTTTACAAAGAAGCCTTGCGGTCTTATCAAGATATGCATAATAATTATTTTCCAGCTTTAGAAAAAGCATCGAAGGATTTTAAAAAAGAATTTTCTATTAAAGGGACTTTGCCGTTTACTGCTCGTTTTTTGGAGGACCAATTATTAGAACTATATGATATTACCGTCAACCGAACCGGTTTAGCGGAACACACTAATTTATCGCATATTCGGTCGTATTTCAGCGTAAAGAATAAGACCTTCTATTTGAGAAAGAAACTAAGTGAAGCACAGGAAAATTTTCTAATAGCGAGAGAATTGGGTTTTCAATACCTAAAAATCAAAGAAAGACCTTACGAAACAACCATTATCAATATAGATTCTTTTGAAAAATTATTGAATAATTATAAGGCGTCTCATTTTGCGGCGGCTTTGTTGATGGATGAAACGACCTTAGCAAAAGACATTAAAAAATTAGCCAAAGAAAATACTTGGAAACCCGATTTATTCTTGGATTTATTGACTAAATATAATGTCACAGGGGAAATGTTGTTCCAACGCCTCACGAATATTTTACCACATCATTTTGGTTTAGAAGATTTGTTTTTTATTCGCTTAACGGGCGATAAAAACTTGCAAACTTTTAATATGACCAAGGATTTACACCTATCCCAATTGCATAATCCTTATAATAATGAGCTAGACGAACATTATTGCAATCGTTGGGTCTCGGTTACGAGTATCAAAGAATTGCGCTTTGCCAAAAAAGATAAGGGGCAATCCATTCTAGCAGATGCTCAAATTTCTAAATATTGGGGCACCGATAAAGAATACCTCTGTTTTTCTATTGCCAAACCTGCTTTTTCTGACCTAGAAAAGGGCGTAAGTGTCACGATTGGTTTATTGGTCAATCCACAATCAAAGGGCATTTTTCATTTTCTGAAAGACCCTAAATTAAAGTATCGAGAAGTGCATACGACTTGCGAACGTTGTGGGATTCGAGATTGTGACGCTAGAGTTGCTTCGCCTTTGATTATTGAGCAGCAGGCAGCTAAGCAAGAAGTGATTACTACTTTGGAGGGGCTTTAATAATAAGCCGAATGAGTAGATGAGTTTATAAGGTAATGAGGTGAAATATAAGGCTATCTTATCATTTAAAACTATTTTGTTTAGTCGTGACGAAGCTACGCTCCTTTGGAAAAACTAGGATTGAGACTGATTGCTACAGACAGAGTCGGGGCGATGCCCCTTTGAAATTAATTAAGAGTAAAGGTCTGATAAGTATACAATTGAGAAGTAGTGATAATTGTGCATCTTTGAAATTAGAAAAGAGCGTAGCTTTGACCCAGTCTATAGCAAAAGTGTCTAAAAGTATTCATAAGGAGCGTAGCTTCGTCACCGTGAAACATTCTTTTAATTAGCCACTATCTTTTCACTATCAGCTACCCTCATTTCCTTATAAACTCATAACCTCATTCATTCACAAAACCTATTCCTTAATCGGCGCTGTCCAAAATTCTGAATCTCCACCAGTCCCATTAGCCACCGCCTGCGTATAAAAAACAGAATTAAATAAAATTTTAAAAGTACCAAAAGTCTGTCCTCGCCATTGTGGTCGGAAACCATGCAAAATGACATGCCCAGCTCCATGTTCCACATCCAAAGAAGCAGCATATCCTTGCAAGTATTCTTCGCCTAATAAATAGCCAGACCGCAAAGGATTCCCTGTTGTCCGATATTTGGCTAGTGCCTGTCCTTTGAAGCCTTCCAAAGTAGTAAAAACGGGACTTCGCCAAACAAAAACATTAGCATGCTTCGCCATACCTGCCATGACAGGATGTTGGGTATTAATGTCCATTTCTAAAATAGAACCACCTGTAAAAAAGTCTTTTTTATGTAAACCAGACGTTACATTTTTAACGGGCAAATGCAAGGCATCTATGGCAAAATCACTACTTTGATTCAAGCAAACTAAAGTGCCACCTGCCTGTATAAATTTATCTAAATTGGAGATGGCTATAGCACCTAAACCACCTTCGTATCTTGGTGGAACGGTTCCTTTAGTATAGCCATCGGTGATAACAGAAGGGCGGTCAGAAGCCATTAAAATGACATCAAAACGCTCGCCTAAATCCCCTGCGTTAAAATCGCCATTGCCAATATTAGTGAAATTAAATCCATATTGTTCTAGCACCCATCTCGTCCAACCTTCGTCCATACTGACTCGGTGAGGGCGATAGAGGGCAATTCTACTTTTGACTGGAGTTGCGCCTTTTTTAGTGTTAATTAATTCCCCATTTACCGCAAACTCTGCTGCTAATTGCTTGGGATTGGAAAGTCCAGAAATGGTGTACTTTCCGTTTGTGTGATGAATAGTTGCGCCTTTTGTAAGTGCCTGATTGATGGCTTTGAAGGCATTATTTTCTTTAGGATTTAAAGCTAAAGTATTACCAGAACCACTAATTGTCGCCTTTGGAGGGACAATTCCTGCTGCATTGGCACTCGTATTAAAACCAATATCAGGCGCAGAATCCCATTTGGCTATATCCGCATCATTTTCAGTTGCCCAATCTGCTATTTTACCTTCTATAGGTTTTAAAGCAGCATGGATTTCTTCACTTAATGGATTAACCACCGCAACTACTTTTGTATCAAATAATAAAGGCAACGTCCAACCAGCCGCATCATAAGGTTGTTCAGGTGGACCACCAGGATATTCCCTTAAATCTGGATAGTTTTGAATGTCCAAAATCTGTTTGGTTAATTCTGCGTATTCCTGATTCATAGGAATAACCCAAGTGTCTGTAGGATAATTAATGCCGTCAATATTGGTAGCTTGGTTCAATTGATGCACTCGTATTCCATTGAATGCCAATCTTCTAAGTAATTCTACTGCTGCAACAGGGTCGCTTTGTTTTTGTGGAATAATATAAGCATAGGGCGGTTCTGCTTCGTATTTTTTAATCGTATTTCGACCTGCTTGGTATCGATTGTATAAAATCACTTCACCATATTTTGCCGCATAATCCAAAGTAGCTTTAGAGGCAGTTAGCATATATTCTACAGGGTCTCTTAATCGCCACCAACCGCCTTTCCATGGGCTGTTATAAAGGGATTCAATCCGTAAATCTTTTCGATTTTTTGGAAAGTCTTTCATCGTATAAAAATAGGGAGTCGCATATTTATACAGCGCAGTTTCCGTCCAATAAGCAGGGATATTTTGCAAAACAGGCATATAGTCAATATAACCAGGATACCAAGCATCAAAGCCTTTTCCCATGTGAACGGCACCTGTTTGACCATTGGTTTCTAATGCTTGGGCAATTGCCATTCCAATCATATTGACTTCTCTAGAAACAATTGGGGGCGCTTGCGAAGCAATCGGTTCCGCAAAAGGCGGCAACCACATTCGAGTAGGAAAAGGAGACGATTGATGGTGGACATAAATGATATTCGGTTCCCAATGCCGCCAAGTTCGAGCGACGACTCTGGATTCAATCATATTATTCATGTAGGCATCTCGATTATTGTCATGCCCCACATATTTTTGATACAATTTTGGAATGGGCGCAACTTCATACGACGTACCGACATTAGAATGATACCAATCCGCGACCATATTTTGCCCATCAGGATTTAAGGAAGGCCATAGCATCACGATTGTTTTATCCAATATTTCGGCAATCATTGGGTCATCCGTTTTTTGTACTAAATCGTAAGCCAATTCAATGACATGTTGTCCACAAGCAACTTCTGTTGAGTGCAGTCCTCCATCAATATGAACAAAAGGTTTGCCTTCTTTGGCTAATTGTTTGGCTTCGGCATCTGTTAATCCTGTTGGATGGGCTAAACGATGGGCTATTTTTCGATATTTTTCTATGTTCTTTAAATTCTCTTCGGAGGAGATTAAGGCAAAATACCAAGGCAAGCCATTAGATGTTTTGCCAATTTCGACCATTTTGATATTAGGGCTAACCGTTGCTAATTTTTGGAAATAAGCCAACGATTGGTCATAAGTTGCTAACTTGAAATCTGCGCCTACTCGGTGACCTAGAAAGGCTTCAGGTGTAGGAATAGCTGCTTTTTGGGCGTTGGCAGAGAATGGAAAAGAAAGGAGGTGAATAAATATACAAAATATAATTCTATTCATTATTAAAGATTTAATCATGCTGAAATGGTTGGGCTAAGGTAGTTAGATAAAATCAATTTTCAACTAGAATAAGCGCCTAATTGTAGTTGATTAACCCTAATGATAAATGGTAAATAGAAACCTCTAAACCTAGAATTAGAACTTTTTAGTTAAAAACACCTTATATTTAAATAATTTGAGTTGTAGATTATGGGTTACGAATTTCAGAATGAGCAGAATTTGAATATAAAATAGTCAAAATTCAACTAATGCTTCAAAAATTAAGTGAAATCGTATATAACTCGCAACTGGCAACTCGTAACCCGCAACTGGGTTTAAGTTACTTTTAAAAAGATGCTTATGAAAATGTTGAATTTTAGTACAAGTGTGGGAGAGTTGCCAGTCAAAGTTTTACTGAGCATGGAACCTTTATTTAAAGAGGTGGAGTTGTATGCTAAAGATGAAAATCATTTTTTTCATAAATCAAGCAAGACTATTTTAGCGTATGTGAATCAATTTCCAGAATTGAGAACAGGCATTGAGGATTTTAGTCAATTGGGTAAATATGAAGAGGTATTAAAGTTAATGCTCAAGCCTTTATTTCCCGATTTATTACAAAGTAATGAGATTAAGGCGATAGCTATTCCTTTTGTGTATAAAGCATTTCATCCAACCAGACGTCTTTTGGAAATTATTAAAAATGCAGGAGCGAATTATGACATGAAGATGACAGGGAGCAATATAGAAAAAGCCTATTTATATGCCAGTTCCTATATTTTAGCCAAGTATTATGGGCAGCCCATACTTAAAATGAATCGACCGATTTTTTTAGATATTCCGAATCAAAAAACGGGGCAATTACATCATTATCGGCTGATGTTTAATGCGGATAATATAGAGATAATAAAAACGGACAAAGCACCAGATTTAACCCAGTCAGATATTGATGAATTATTGGCAAATGGGGAAGACATGGAATTATGGAAAAAGAAGTTTCCCCCAAATAGCTATATTTTAAAAGGTTTTGGGGTGATGAATTTATTTGATAATACGCCTGATATTTTAATTTCCAAGACAAGGGCTTTGTTTCTACGAACAGATGACCAAGTTTTTCCAGAATTTCAACAAAATATTCGAGATTTATTTGGCAATAAAGATTTAATGATTGGCGTGTCTAATTATGATACTTGTAGTAAAAAATCGGTTGGTTCTTTTCTAAATAAAGCTTCTCAAAGCCTTTTTATGAAAGAGGGAGAAGAGATGGATTATAGAACTTTTTTCTGTGGAGGAATTAATGACTGTGTATTAGACCATATTAAGGTCTTAGCAATTTCAGATGTTGTTACTTACGGTCAAAAGACCAATTATAATACTTTTTCAAAAAGATTAAAAAAGAAAGGCATTCGAAGTATTATTTTGATTCCTATTGAAATCAAGGACCGTCATATCCAATTAATTGAAATTGCTTCTACTCAAAAGAATGAATTGAATGGACTTGTTAGTGCTAAGTTAGATGATATCATTCCTTTTATTAAAATTGCGGCAGAACGATATTATGAAGAAAGTGAAAATGTGATTGAAAGTACGATACAAGAAAATTATACGTCTATTCATCCAACGGTGAAATGGAAATTTGTACAGGCAGCAGCTAATTATAATACCCAAAAAACAACAGGCGTAGAAGACCCTATATTGGAAGACATTGTCTTTGAGAACATTTATCCTTTATATGGTCAAAGTGATATTGTTGGTTCTTCAACTGCACGAAATACGGCAATACAAGCAGATTTAGAGTTACAATTATCCTTGGTGATTGAAACTTTTAAAAAGGTAATGGAACTGCAATATTTACCGATTTACCGAAAGTTGATATATCGGGTACAAACTTGTTTAGAGAGCGTTAAAAAAGGCTTGAATGCAGGCGATGAAGCAGGTATTTTAGATTTCCTAAAAATGGAAATTTATCCTGTTTTTAATCATGTAATGACTTTAAGTCCTGAAATCAAAGAAGTCGTAGACGAATATGTAACGCAAATTGACCCTGAGTTAAAAGTGATTTACAGGCAAAGGAAAGCTTATGAAGCATCCGTTAATTTATTGAATGACAAACTAGCAGGCTATTTAGATAGAAGACAGGTAGAAGCTCAAGAAATGTTTCCTCATTATTTTGAACGCTATAAAACCGATGGGGTAGAGTATAATATGTACATCGGTGCTTCCTTGGTAAACAATCGAGGATTTGATGCTATCTATTTGCAAAACCTACGGTTATGGCAATTGGAGACCATGTGTAAAATTGAAAATGTCGCTTATGATTTGGTGAATGAAATGCCTTATCCATTGCGAGTAGCTTCTTTAATATTGGTGTATAGCAGTCCGTTATCTATCAAATTTCACATGGACCAAAAACAGTTTGATGTGGATGGGGCTTATAATGCTCGTTATGAAATCGTCAAAAAAAGAATTGATAAATCCTATATCAAAGGAACAGAAGAGCGATTGACACAAGCAGGAAAAATTGCTATTGTGTATTCGCAAGATAGCGATGTACCAGAATATTTAAATTATATAGAGTTTTTACAATCAGAAAATAAATTAGGGAAAGTCGAAATGTTGGAGCTAGAAGATTTGCAGGGGATTTCTGGATTAAAGGCGATTCGGGTAGAAGTTATTTACCATAAACTAAGAAAGGGATTAAAATCGACGAATAGCAAGCAGTTAAAAGCGCCAGAAGAAATGGTGAGAGAATTGAATATTGTGGCGAGTAAAAATTAGGTTTATAATTTTTCCCTAGAGACTGATACCTTTTTTGCTTAAATATTGACCAATATTTGCTGTAATGCCATGAGTCAATTCAAAATCTTTATTCCAATCTCGAAAAATCCAGTCTTCATCGTTGTTTCCTTCAGCAATTAAGACTTTTTGAGATGCTGAAGTTACCCAAATTACTCGTTTAGCACCATAGGCTAGAAGAGACTTAGTTTTTTTATTAATAAATTCAATTTCATTCAAATCTTCTAATTCAACACTTATATCTACTTCTACAACTAATTCAGGAGGGACATTGGCAAAGTGTTTATTAATTTTTTTAGAAGTAAGTACTTTTTTGTCATATACTGCTAGGTCTAGACCGTAATACACATTTTTGGCAAACTGACTGCCAGATGAGGTAAATATGCGATGTTTAGAAACGCCCAGTTTTTGAATTAGTAAGAAATTTAAATACATTATAATTGTTGCTTGGAGCGTGCTACAAGGCATAATGTCATGTATAGTTTTCGTTTTATTTAGTACGTCTTTATAACCTTTATAATAAAAAGGTTTACCGTCAATCATATCTCTAATAAGATAAGAAGGTATGTTATCTTTCTTTTGAGATTGATTGCCTTCATAATCTGCTTTTACCATTATTCTTTTGTTGTTTTTAATAAAGATAAAAGTTTTTATTAAAAAATGCTATCCCCGCTGCCGCATCGCCTCATACAACATAATCCCTGTAGCTACCGAAACATTCAAAGAATCCGATTTTCCCACCTGTGGAATAAGAAACGTTTTATCCACCACTTGTAAAAGCGACCGACTCACGCCTCTATCTTCTGCACCAATGACTAAAGCACAAGGAACAGAGAAGTCAACATCCTTCACTTCTCTTCTACTCTTTAAATCACTTGCATATACTTGAACACCTGATTGCTGTAAAAATTCTATAGAAGCAATAATACTAGGTTCTCGACAAACTGGAATTTCCATCAAAGCACCTGCGGAAGTCTTAATGGCATCAGGTGTAATCTGTGCGGACTTTTTGCGAGGTATAACGATGGCATGTGCTCCTAGTACTTCTGCTGAACGGGCAATAGCACCAAAATTTCTTACATCTGTTATACCATCCAATAATATAATTAGTGGGACTTCAGATTTTTCGTAAATAGCAGGTAGAATATCCGCTAATTTTTGGTATTCAATTAAGGATAGCCAACACATGACCCCTTGATGATTGCCTCCTACAAACCGATTTAAGCGTTCTTTAGGCACCATTTGCAAAGGAATGAACTTGCTCTTGCAAAGTTTGCGAATTTCTCTTGCCATTTCTCCCGCAGCATCTTGCTGCAAAAGTACTTTATCAACGGTTTTACCGGAATTGATGGCTTCTATAACTGGATGACGTCCGAAAACTAGATTATTACTCACAGAAAGATTTGCGTTAGTTAAATTTTAAAAATGCAAAAGTAAGGAAAGTATTTTACTCTTAAATTTTTGTTGACTAGCCTTCTATACTACGAAGCTTTAGAAATTGAAGAATATGGAGCGATTCTTTATTGTTGGATGTATTATGAAAGCTTTATGATGAGAAAAGTACCTATAATTTACCTTCTCTAAAGTTTGGATATAGGCAGCTAAGTAAAAAGAGTGCTTATTTTGGGCTACTACTAAGTGATGAATTTTCTTATTGAAAAATAATTTTTTGATTTAGTTGAATATGTATTATTTTAATATTATTATTTAGTAATGTGTTAGTTTCTGACTAATAGATTGTTCGGGGGATAGTTTCTAGGCCAATTAAATACCTTAAAAAAATGATTCAAAAAAAACACTTGAAAAAATTAAAATGGACTAGGCCTATTGGTTTTTGGTATGGTTTTTACACTAAAGAAGTAGAAGTCATTAATATTAAATTCCTATAAACTATTCTATTAGTAATTATTTTTATAGGTAAAAAATAAATTTAATTATTGATAAACTTACACAAAGAAAGTTTTATAGTTATTTATAAATTATAAAATAAAATATATTAAAATTACCTATTTTTAGGTATACATGGTATTAGAGATTCGCTTAATTTTGCAGCCAAAACTATACACACACACTCCACTGCAAGCGAACCCCTTAGCTTAAAAAGATAAATTCTACTTATCTAGAATAATATGTTCCGAGTTATAAGTCTGGTGAAAATCCAGCAAGAAAAGGTTAATAGTCTAGAACTAGTTAATCAAATCCCATACAGCAAATTATAGACAAGAGTTAGACGAACTTACAACCAAAATTAATATACAATCTCATGAAAAAAGCTTTTACAAAAACTGATTTACACCAAAAAAGGAAAACACATAAAAATTCTCCCCAATTTTTTTTACAACGTACAAATCATAGTACCACTAAACCTAGTGGTAATTAATGAAGCTAACTTCTTTTCCTGTTAATTAAGCACCATCTAAGTGTTATAAGATTGCTATGTCTATTAATAAATAGAAAAGTAATGATAATAGGAAAGAATCATCTGCATAAGACTACCTACCAGTTTATTGCTATTACTTTATTATAAGTAATAGAATCGTTAAGATCGTTTACGGTCTACACTACCAGTAATATATGATTTACAATACATAGAAGATATAACAATAATAATACTGCTATTTTTTAGACTAAAATAGTTATTGGTCGAAGGAATTTATCCTTCTATCAACGGACTTGCTATTGCGCTAAAATAGCTACACTAATGTGGCTTTTTATCCAAATTTATTAATCATATTTATTAACCAAAATTATTTATTAATCTTATGAAAAAGATGAGTTTTACTAAATCTAAGTGGCTGATGTCCTTCGGGCAATCCCTTGGGCTAGTACTTTTCTTTTGCTGTTTTACAGCACTGCAAAGTATTAATGCACAGGCGATTGTAATGCCGAATGCCAAAGCACTTTCAAAGGTCAAGCTTGACGAGTGTGGCGGAGACGTTACCTCTGATGATCGACGGTTTACCGACGATGGGGCCAACGATGGTAACTATGCTGATCCAGCAGGAAAACCTCGTACGGATACTGTCGAAATTTGCCCAAAAGATAAGTGGCACACAGTAAAAGTTGTATTTACCGCTTTTGATTTAGCAAAAGGAGATACTCTTTTTGCTTTTCAAGGTAATGCTGCCGCTTTAAATGCTGCTGGTTTAGCTGCTGCAAGTGCTGCTACATTACCAGCTGGCGCAATGCTACCTGCTAAAGTTACAGCAGGAGCTATCCAAGCAGTAGTTTCTGGAGGTACGAGCGAGGCTGCTCGAAAAGCTGCTCAATCAGCAGGTTTTTTCGCTAGCATTCCTAGTGCAATTGATTTACAAGCATTGATAGATGCGCTATTAGCTATTTTGAACCCAGGCGAACTTCCAGGTACAACAGGTGCAAGTGAAGGTACTGGTTCAGGAGCTGGTGTAGGTTCTACTGCTTTAGCATCAGCTAGAGGAGGTAGCGTTTCAGACGCATTTGGCGGCTGGATAGATGCTGATTGTAACCCAAGAGTTAATCCAACAGGATGTTTAACATTCGTATTTAAGACGAATGGTGACCGTGCTAAAGGAGCAGGTTGGGATGCATGGGTAGACTGTGGTTCTAGAAGTCTTACTGTAGAAACAGTGAACATTCCTAGCCGAAAGTTAACTTGTGATAGTGCAGCTTATGGAATTATTACAATTCCTGCACCAACAGTTAAATTTTGTGATTCGACTGCGACACAAACTGCTGATGACTCAGTACGTTTAGTAGTAACGAACCAACATGGAGTAGTTTGTATTGACTCTTGTATTACCAAGGCTGGTATGAACAACGGAGTAACAGATACATTTGCAATTGGTAGCTATAAAGCAACCTATACATTGAAATCAGATACAGAAAAGACGTCAACGTCAATTTTCTCTGTACAAGCGCCTTCTTTAGTATGTAATGACAACATTAACGTACCATTAGGTTCTGCTTGTATGATTGTATTGACTCCAGATGATTTATTGGAGCAGCCATGTGATACAATTCATGATACAATGTACTACAACATTACCATTACTTTAGGTGCTGGTAAAGATAAGAAAGTGTTAACTACTACCAATGTAGACGATGCTGATAAGAAAGTAGCATACCCAGTTATTACAACTGCTGATTTAAAAGCTGCTGGCATGACAGTATGTAATGCAACAGCAACAGTTAAAATTGAAAGAATTTACTACGGTACAACTGATACATTGACTTTCTGTAATAACGGAGCTAAGTCAACTTCTTGTGAAACAACTATTAATTTCTCTGACCAATCTATTCCTTGGGTTAACTTGAAGCCAGGAATCGATACATTGATTGCTTGTGATACTAGTGGATTAGCGGCATTGATTGACGTTAATGCTATTGATAACTGTGATGATGATGTAGCAGTAACTTATACAGTTACAATGCAAGAAAATGATCCTTGTTTTGCTTCTGCTGGAAAAGCAGATACAACAACAGCTACAGTAGTATTCTCTGCTGTGGATGATTGTGGAAACGTAGGAACTTTATCTAAAGTATACACAGTAATTAGACCTAACGAGAAGGATCACATTGAGAAGACGAAAGATGTAAGTGTTGAGTGTGATGCAACAGATAACAAGGCTACATTGCCTAAGTTAATGACAGGTGTTCTTGACAAAGGTAAATTTGTGAAGAAAGGAACAGTTGCTTTAAACGAAGATACTTATGTATGTGGTTATATCTTAACGAAAAGAGAAGTTGAGATTCCAGCTAACGATTGTGGTAAGAAGAAGTTCGTATATTGGTCTATTCTTGACTGGTGTAATTCAGAACAAGGACCAACTGCAGTTGATACTACATTTATACAATACACTGATACAAAAGCACCTACATTTAATGCAGGTGAAGGAGCTACGACTACTTTAGAATTAGGACATTTCTCTTGTACTTATGATATTACTAAATTAGATGCACCTAAAGCATCTGATAACTGTTCTACACCAACAGTAGTATTAGGAGAAATTGCTAGAATTGAAGAAGGTAAGACTGATTGGAAAATTGATGCAGCTGATTGGACTAAATTAGATTGTGATTCTTTCCAATTAACATGGTATGCTTCTGATGATTGTCATGAGCAAACTAAGCAAGATACATTGAAGCAAATTGTTGTGATTAAGGATGTTACAAAGCCATCTGCAGTAACTGTAGATCAATTGAACATTTCTCTTCCAAACGAATGGGGAGCTAGAGTAAAAGCTTCTGATGTAGATGCAGGAAGTTACGATGCTTGTGGAATCGAATCAATTCAAATCAGAATCAAAGGATCTGGAGATGCTTGGGCTGATTACGTTGATATTGGATGTAAGTATGTACACCCAGATTTACAGATTGAATTGAGAGTTATCGATAATAAAGGTAATGAAAATATCGCTTGGTGTGCGGTAGTAGTTGAAGATAAGATTAAGCCTTATTGTACAGCTCCTGCTGATGCAACAGAAAAATGCGATAAATTCCATAATGGAGAACTAGGTGCATCAACTGATACAGATGGAGATAGAAAATTTGAAGCTTCTGAATGGACTGCAGTAGATGCGGCTTTACAAGCAAAATATGATGCTTACTTCAAGGCATTTAAGTGTGAAGATAACTTAAAGTCTGAAGAATGCGGTGATTTAACAGAGGAACAGCAATATCAGTTAATCGAATGGCCTTGTGGCGAAATCGAAATTAAGAGAAGACACAGAGCAACTGATTGGTCAGGTAATGTTTCTGATTGGGTTGAGCAAAAGATTAGTATTACTTACAAAGCAGGATGGGCATTTACTATCCCAGCTGACTGGGAAGGAGAATGTGGAGCTGAATTAATTGCACCTGCATTAACAATTAACAACGGAGCATGTGATTTATTAGGATACGAAGTAACTTCTAAGTTATTTGAAGTTCCTGGTGATGCTTGTTTCAAGATGGAAAGAACATACCACATCATTAACTGGTGTAAGTACCAAGCTGGACAAGATCCAGTTGAATTAGCAAGAGTTGAAGGAGAGCACGGATTTGTAGCAGAAGGAAAAACAATTACTTCTGAAGGCAATGAAGATAAAGGCTACTTCACTTATGTACAAATCTTGAAAGTACATGATAATGAAGGACCAGTTGTAACTGTAGTTGATCCTACACCATGTATCAACGGCGTTGATTTCGATGCTGAGCCTTATGGTGAAGAAGACATTACGCCAGGTGTAGGCCCATACGAATGTGATGAGGCTAAGACATGGACTGCTAGTGCTACTGATTGTTCTGACCAAAGTGTAATTACTTGGGAAGGTAAGTTAATGGATGCTAACGGAAACGTTGTAGCTACATCTAAGACTAACTCTATTACTTTTGTTGTAACAAACAAAGCTTCTTATACTGCTGAATTTTGGGCTTATGATGGCTGTGGAAACTCAGGAGGAAAGAAAGGAGAAACGATTAAGTTCTGGGATTGTAAGAAACCAACACCTTATGTATTAAACGGTGTTGCTGTAGAATTAGGAGAAACAGGAAGTATCCAAGTATGGGCTACTGACTTAGATAGAGGAACTTTTGATAACTGTACAGATCAGTCTAAATTAGACTTGAAAATCTGGCATGAAGATTTAGGTGACGCGCCAACTACTCTTGAAGGAGTACAAGCATTACCTAAAGTAATTACATTAGGATGTACAAGAGTTGGTACTCAAGCAGTACAAATTTACGCAATTGATGAAGAAGGAAACTGGGATTATGCTCAGACTTATGTAATCGTTCAAGACAATATGGGCGCATGTACACAAGTTAACGAAGGTGGCATGGTAGCAGGTAGAATTGTAGATGGTAATGGTGAAAATGTTCAATCTGTATCTATCGCTGTAAACGGCGCAGATGAGAAGAGCATGACTACTTCGGCTGACGGACACTACCAGTTCGTATTGCCAATGGGTGGTGATTATACCATCACACCAGAGAAAGATATGAACCCATTAAATGGTGTTTCTACTTTCGACTTAGTATTGATTAGCAAGCATATCCTAGGTATTTCTCAATTCGACACTCCGTACAAGTACATCGCAGCTGACGTTAATAAGTCAGGATCTATTACCGCATTTGACATGGTTCAGCTAAGACAGTTGATCTTAAATATTACTTCTGAATTCCCTAATAATGATAGCTGGAGATTCGTAGAAGGTGGATATGAATTCACTTCTGCTAACCCTGCTGCTGAAAGTTTCAACGAGTTCATGAGCATTAACAATTTATCTGCAGACATGCCAAACATGGACTTCACAGCAGTTAAAATTGGTGATGTAAATGGAAACGCATTATCTAACAGCTTATTAGGTGCTGAATCACGTACAACTAACGGTACGTTGAACTTGAATGTAACTGATCGTTTCGTAGAAGCTGGTCAGGCAGTAACTGTAGAATTTACTTCTGCAAATATTGCAAACGCTACTGGATACCAATTCACATTGACTACTGCTGGAACTGCAGAAGTTGTAGAAGGTGTAGCTAAGGCTGCTAACTTCAATACTAACTTGGCTGAAAGAGGAGTAATTGCTACTTCTTGGAACGGTGAAGCTACTGCTAATGATGTATTATTTGCGTTAACTTTCACTGCTAACACAACTGGCTTATTAAGCGAGATGTTAGCAATTACTTCAGATGTTACTGCTGCTGAGGCATACAACACTGATGGTGAATTATTAAACGTAAGCATCGACTTCAACAGTGCTGCAACTGCAGCTGGATTCGGATTGAATCAGAATACTCCTAACCCATTCACAGACGTGACTACTATTGGCTTTAACTTGCCAGCAGCTGGAACGGCTACTTTGACGGTTATGGATGTACAAGGTAAGGTATTAAGAGCTATCAAAGCTGATTACGCTAAAGGAT
>JAFMDF010000196.1 GCA_017857395.1 Bacteroidota bacterium
TTATTTTGATAATATTTTATTTTATTAACTAATTTTGGGCGAACCTAGCGCTACTGGATTTATATACTCATAAGATTCTCGATAATTACAGTAGGCAATAGGTGCCCCCAAATTTTTTAACTCTTTTATCTCCTTATAGAGCGCTCTTACGGACAAGCCCATCTTTCGAGCAAATTGATCTGGTTTGCCCGTTCGCTTATAACGGATTAAGTCGTGCATGCGTTTGATTCTTTCTATTTTATTGTTTAGTGACATTTGGTTGTGGGTTGATGAGGTAGTGAGTTAATGAGGTTACGAGGTATAGAGGTTTAAAAGCACAGAGACGGAAGGGCAGCATAGAATTTTTGCCCTGACAATTGCTAAGCGTTGTTTTTGACCGCCAGAAAGGTATTAATCCTAAGTTGGTGCAAATGTTGCAGTTTCCAACTTCGCTACTTCTATATTGGTTTCAACTGGTTTGGGATTTTCGGGGATTAAAGCAGGCAACCGCAATCAGCATTTTGGTTTTATTGGGTTCTTTGTTTTCAATGTTTCTTTGGTATTGTTTATACTGATTGCGTGCTGCTTTTATTTTTGTTTTATTTGGTCTTGGATTGAGTAGCAAAAGCATTTTAATATTTTGGTTTTATTGGATGCTTTGTTTTATCTGGTTATTTGATTTTGTTTAATCAAAATGCTTTGCTACTGACTTTGTTTTATCTGGTTTTGAGGTGATACATTCAACATTCTTTTCAAAAAGTAACAATTAATTCTTCTGCTGTTTCTGTTACGAGATACATCCCTGCTTTTATCCAATGGCTAGTCAAATTTAGTCTATGCGCTAAGGTTCTGGGAAGAATCATAGATTGCGTGACTTGAAATTGTCCATAGCCAAAATGCTGTAACATAGTATGGGTTAGCATAGTCGATTTTTGGAAACGGAACTCCAATCGTTTGCCTGACAAAATACGTACCCAAGCAAAAGCACCTCTGGTAAAAATTAATTGTAAATGATTCGGTACTTCTCCTGGCCTTACTTGGCAAACTTGGATTTTCATGGATGCTGCCTTGAAATGGGCAAATACAGCGATTTCTGCTGTATGGGATAGTTGCATCGGTCTTACTCCTTGCCTGGCAACCGCTTGTTTTAATGCATTCATTGGTTGATTGGTTTACGGCTGACGGTTCACGGTTGTATTGCTCCGTCAACTATCCTCCATCAATTTAATAATTCAGCTTGTGCCTCTCTCCTAAGTCTTTTTTGAAAGAATCTCCAAATAAAATTCTAAATCTCTCTTTTAGTCCAATCTTTTCCCCCTTTGGAGGGGGCTAGGGGGAGGGTTTTGATATTTTATTCGGTTCTCAATTTTTTTTTATTTTTGAGACAGCTACATTTCTACTAATAAGTCTTTGCCATTGTCTATTACTTGATACATTCCTGCTTCGATTAGTAAGCGAGGACAAAAAAGTTGTTGCAATGGTGCTGGTAAAATAAATACTTCGGGTACAGTAAATTGATTATTCGCAAACTGGGTAATTTTGGTTTTTGGGTTTATTTGGTTTTTTGGGAAACGAAATAGGAGTTGCCCATTTCGTTGTTGTTGTACATAAGCGATGGCTTTAGTTTCGCAAAAGCATGCTTCTTTTGCCGCTTCTGGTAAATCCGTCACAAAGTTAATTCGACAGATACCAATGTCTTCACAATCTTTACTCGGTCTACCAAATACAATTTCCATTTGGATGGGGTTGGAAGCGACGAGCGTGATAAAACTACATGGTCGGCTACCAATTGTTGTTTTAGTATTTGACAGTTGGGTCGTTTTAGATTGTTGCGTTGCCATTTTTTTAAATTTTGGTTTTAATTGGTTATTGTTTTCGTTAGTTTTTGGTTTGTTGCTTATGTTGATACAAATATACGAGTGATTTTTGGTTAAAACATGGACAATTTTGGGTTGTTGTAATTAATGAAATTAAATATAATAATTAATTAATATAAATGTAAACAACTACTAATCAACACTTTAAACCATGCAAATATAATAACCCCGAGTCAATAACTACTATAAATCATTCATATCACCAATAATAATTAATCTAATTTCATTAAAAAAGATGGCGTTGATAGAATTAAGTTCATTTAAATTTTTCATGATTTTGGTTTTTAAGGTGTATTATTTTTTATTGTCAATACAAAGCTATGACTGAATAGCAGTATTCTCACGGACAGAAACCTTCCTTTTGTAACCAAAAACAAATTTGACCAAATAAAAAAGCCTTAATCATAGATAGTTGATAATTAGCTATTTATAATTAAGGCTTTTCTTGTAAAACAAGTAATTTGTACTAAATTAAATTTATAAAAATTCTAAAAAAATCATATAAACCTTTATAAAAATCTATTAAATTCAGAATATCCCTTATATAAAATCATAAAAAAAGTTAGTTCAAAATTTAATTCTTTCTACTTACACGCTTAGTATCTAAGATATTCAAGACTATTTCCCATAACTCTTCATAAGGTATTATTTCTATAGAATGGGATTGATTGGCTACTTCTATAGGCATTTCTTCTATACGCTGTCGATATTTTTTAGCTTTTCTTTCTACAGCTACTCGATGAAATCCTTCTTTGGGAATTTCTAATAACATCTTTATAAAACAATTACTTCTAAAATTAGTATCTTTTTTGAGGTAGCGAGAAGTGTATTTTTCTATTGCTTCAATTCTATCTATTGCTCGATTATATTTTTTTTGAATGATAGTAAATATAATTTGAAGAGAAAGAATAGATATATTTATCCCCCTTTTATCCTGAGAGAATGTTGGTACTTCATTTAGAAATTTACCTAATTTAAATTTTGTAAAAAGTTTATCATCTTTATTTATAGTAATAAAATCCACCTCAATCAAAAGGTAAATATAAGCTTTAAAAATTTGCCACTTTTCTTTAATTCTATTAGGTAAAAATTCATACCTTTTATTTTTTGTGACCTGTCCAAATAGTTTAAATGAGTCTTGGTAATTTTTAGTATAAAGTAATAAATACATATATAATTCTTGTCCTTTAAACCAATTAAATGTACCTACTTCTAAATATTTAAACATTGTTTCAACTGATACTCGTCCTTTTTCAAATTCCTTTAATTGAGTATGGCAAACAATTTTTTGAAAAAAGAATGTTGCCAATCCACTTCTCCAAATTACTGGTTTTGCTTCGAATCTTAAAATTATTTTTTGACAAAATTCAGCAGTATCCTTATAATTATTAACTCCCATCAATTTAATAATCTCTATCATTCCCCCTGCTAGTAAAATATTAAACGTGTTGTAAGCATTCAAATCATCTTTGATTAACATTGAATACTGGTTTGCATCCTTGATTAAATCAGAGTCTAAAGATTTGCCTAGCAAAAAATAACTCGTTAATCTAAGATAGTATTCCTCTATTAATAGTTCTTTTTCCCTTATTATCAAATACTCTTTTAGTAAGTCATTATAATATTCAAACTTACGTTTATAATAGCCTATAGCACCATAAAATTGTCTAAGATTCCTACTAACTTCAATAACAATATCAGTAAAGTCGGCTTTAATAGCTTGTTTCAATACTTTGGTACAAATATTAACTCCTGCATTCTTTGCAGATTTCCCCATAAATATTTTAGCTGCAGCCCAATCCTTATAACAATTCAAATAAGCTTTTTCATACTCATTAAACATAGAATCGTTAGCCTCAATAAAAAAAACCGTATTAACCAACCGATTTTTCAATCGACTTTTAAGGTTTTTATAGCTTTGATTGCGCACATCCCCATCAAAGAAGTGCGCAGCAGCTTCTTCATCGGTTTTAAAAGTGCCGTTGGCGATAGCTTCATAAAATTCGTGGACTTTAGAAGGGTTGTCGGTTGGGTTACCAAGCACTTCAATTTGTTTGGTTTTGTATTTGGTCAAAACCTGGACCATTTCTCGAAGAATTTCCATTTTGTTGGGTGTTTAGGCATCTATGTAGAGAGACCTTTAATGATTCAATGTTGTTTTTTGAGGTTATTCTTCTTGCAGGCAAATATACCAAAAAATATAATAGTAGTTTCTTATATACTGTTAGGGCAACCTGACCCTATTTAATCTGTTTATTACTACTAAATAAAGATACTAGATAGACGACTATTTCCATTGCCATCTACTAGTATCTTATGGGTGATTTCAGCTGCTTTAATACAATAATAAACAGTAAAATTGTTTAAAAAAATGAAAATCCATTCATTTGGACTTAGGGGAAAAATCTATAGCTAACTTACTTATTCTTGTTTGATTCATTTCATTTTATCTATTAGTACCATTTAATCCAATTTAGTAATAGGAAATCTCCTTATTTATATAATTATTTTTTATAAGGGCATTAGATAGACAGCTATAGACCTAAAGACACTGAGAAGTAATTGTTTTATCAAAATGCTAGGATGTATGACGAAAGCCAATTTCCATAAAAATGCGACAATTCGTACCGCTAAAAAGTATCATGATAAATTGGTTGCCAATCCAGCTAGGAATTATTTAAATGCACATTTTATAGAAATTATTCCTTATGAAGACCAATGGGAAATGGTCTTGGAATTATTGGAGAATAAAGCAAGGTAAGTTAGGAGGAAAGTAAGTAAAGTATTTTCAAAATAATCCCCAAAGAAGCACCGATAAACGGCACTTCCTAGGTAGAGAGAATCCGGTCATAATGACCTCGTGTTTAGAAACAAAAAATGATTACAAAAAGTCTGAAAATCATCTTTTGAAAATTTAATGGCAAGATATAAAAACTTATGGATAACTCGTCAAATTTGCTTAGGATTATTAAAAAATAGATTTCAGAAAATGTTTTTATCACTCTTATGCAACAATAGTTCAAATAATAAAAGGGGCTTTGACAATTTATATTGAATAAATAATCTAATCCAAAATCAATAAATAGTTCTTAGCTTAAATTTGTCTGCCTACTTAAAAAATAAACTGCTGACAAGTTGATTACTTACTAATAAAATAGCTTTAGAGGACATATAGGAAATCACTAGAATGTATTTTCAAATACATTGTTAAACACAAATAAAATTACCGATTTAATCGAGCAGATTTCACTTGTTCTGAAATTCGACCATATAAACTTTTACGTTCGACTATCACTTCGCCGACTCCGTGCATTAGCGGTTGGGGTTTAAGCGTGTCTCCATAAGTCGTAATGAGTTCCGCAGGAAATCTTACTTGGACGTTATAATGGTCATCAAAAGGAAGGGCAGAAATATTTTTGATTTCCCCTTTTATTACGCCAAATTCCATAAAAGGGTAATTATTCAATTTCACATAAACCTCTTGATTCGTTTTAACTTTCCCCGCACCTTTTATAGGCAATTGTAATAAAGCCAGATAAGGCGTTTTTTTACTTGGGATAAGACTAAATACTTTCTCCTCTTTTCTGACAAATCGGTAATCATTAAAATAGTCTTTATAAACACACCGTCCTGCTACATTTGCTTTTAGTAAATACTTTAAATCCCAAGCGGTTAGCTCATTTTTTAACGCTCGAAGTGCTTCTTTAATCGCATTCGTGAAAGTAAGTCGATTAAGTGAAAATTGACCCGATACTTCTAGGGTTTCTCGTTTGAGCGTTTCTATATTTAGGTCTAGTGCATTAAGGTCGGTTTCATTTTCCAGGCTAACTAAATCTTGAATCACAATTTTTCGGTCAGCTTCGTCAAATTCTGAGACTGCTATCACACTATCTACTAAAAGTTTTTCTTGTCTATCTATATTTTTTTGATCATAAGCTCTGTCTTTTGCCAAGATGCTCGACTTCTTTTTTAATAATTTTTTTCTCGTTTCATATTGTGCTATTTGTGTACTTCTAGAAGCAATTAAAGCCTGATGATTATCCGCCCTCAAAAAAGTCTGGTAGGCTTCCACTGCTTTATCTATTTGAATGAGTCTGGGTCTTAGTTCTCCTACATTTAAAGCTTGAGCAGTACATAAATCCTTCGCAATATCAATAGCACTTCGGCCTTCAATAGCTAATTTACTTCTTAAAAGTTGAACATCTTCATAGACTGCTGTATTTCGAATGATTGCCAACGGAGTCCCTTTTTGAACTAGCGCATCGTTTTTAACCAAAAGTCTTAACTCGCCTGCTGATCGAGCATAAACATCTACAGGCGTAACTTCCGTAGTAATGGTCAATGGCGCACTTATCGTATCCTTATACTCCAAGAGCCAAGCAAGGAGCGGCAGTAAAGCCAAGACAAGAAAGATAGCCACTGTGCTGCTAATGGTTAATCCTCTCGGCAGCTTTTCTGTAATTTTCATGATTTTTTTTGGTTAGGTAATTTAAGTAAAATGAATAAAAGTTGCGGTGTTGCCTTGTTGCGGTGTTGCGGTGTTGCGGTGTTGCTTAAGCAGTTTGGTAATAAAAAAACTATCAGGTGGGTAGTTTCTCTAACTAATCCAATCCTAGCCATTGTTGATGATAGGCGCCTTCTAATTTTATTAATTCGTCAAAACTGCCCTGTTCAATAATATCTCCTTCTTCAATCATCACAATTTTATCAACATGCTCAAATAATTTCAATTTATGAGTCGCAGTAATGATGGTTCGGCCCGCAAAAAACTGTTCAATATTCTGAATGACTTTCTTAGCGGTGATATTGTCCAGCGCACTAGTTGGTTCATCCATGATTAAATAATTGGCATTCTTATAGATAGCTCTCGCTAATAAAATACGTTGTACTTGTCCTTTACTAAACTGTTTTCCACCTCGACCAACCATTGTTGCTGTTCCGTCTTCTAACCCTGCCATGATTTGATCCAAACAGCTCAGTTTTATGGCTTCATTCATTAGATCATGGTCGATAGCAACAGCGTCTTCTGCTAAGGTAATATTATAGGCTAGCGTGTTACTAAAAATAAAACCATCCTGTGATACAAAACTGCAGTTTTCTCTCCAAGCCTTATAATTAATATGCTGCACACGGTGATCGCCTACCTTTACTTCGCCTTCTTCGGCTTGCAATAGTTTCAGAATAATTTTAATAATGGTCGATTTACCACTACCACTTTTACCAACCAAAGCAACCTTACTACCATAAGGAACATCAAAAGTAATGTGCTTAATGGTCGGGACATCTTTATAAGTGAACCGTACATTATCAAAAGAAATATTTTGTTGATAATTTATGGTAGGGCTAAAATCGCTTGGTTCATATTCTTTTTGAGTTTCCAGAAAAACTTCTTCTAATCGACCTAAACTCAACTTAGCATCTTGCCAATCTTGCACAAATTGCATAATATCCGTTGTTGGTTTAGTCAATTGCCCTAAAATATATTGAAGCGCCAACATAGACCCCAAAGTCATTGTACCATCAATAACGGCTGTTGCGGCAAAAAACAAGATAAATATATCTCTTAATTGCCCTATAATAAAATTAAATCCTTGATAAATTTGATAGATTTTTAGTATTCTAAGCCGATTCTGAGCAAATTGATTTTGCACTTCATCCCACTCAGCTACTTTATATTTTTCTAAATTATTAACTTTAATATCTACCAACCCTTCCAATACTTCCATCAGTTGACTCCGCATTTTAGAGCCGACTTTGAACCGCTCATGGTCAATTTTTTCTCTATATCGCAAAAAGAAAAAATCCCAAAAGATAACTAAGAAAAAAGAGACAACGAAAATAAATCCAATCTTCCAACTAAAAATAAACATGACCGCTCCAAAAACCAAAATTTTGAAGATGGCACTCACAAAATTGACAGAACTACCTGTCATAAAAGTTTCTATTCGTAAATTATCATTAATATGCTGGATTAAATCTCCTTGTTTTTTATTACTAAAAAATAAATATTGTTTAAAAAGAAGATTGCGAAGATAGGCGTTTACTAATTTAATGTTTATCCGAATACCTATGTGGCGCAGTAGCCAAAGCCTCAGAAAATCAGAGGTAATAATACCAATAAATAAGGCAAGTTGACCTAGGAGTAATAAATAGATAAAATCTATATCCTGATGATTGATACCTTGATCAACTAGCGCTTGCGTTAAAAAGGGAAAAATTAGTTCGAAAAGAACCCAAAGCAATTGCAGAATTAGGACTTGAAATATAGCTGTTTTATACTTAAATAATTGCTCGTAAAGTCCACTGAAAGAAGATATATTTTTAGTTGTTTGGCTCATTGAGTTATAGGCGTTTCCGCAAAAAAATAAAACTATCCAAATTGTTATGTATTTAAGATAGATATAGCAATGTTTATATTTGGCAAAAATAAATAAAATAATTAATTAAAAGAAATCATACAGGTCTTATTTGTTATTCATAATTAATTCGTAGAAAGACTTTTATACAAGAACAAAAAGGTTATATAGCTGACTATTTTTATTATTATTTAGTAATCATTTTTTTACTTTTAAACAAGAGAAAAATTTGGTAAAGGAATAGGTCAATTTCTTCAAATTTCTTCAATAATAGATTCTCCGCTCCCATGAATTCCATTAGTCCACTCCCAGGATTCGTGTAATCTTATTTTTCCATTAGGCAACTTTTCGGGCGTAGACGTACAAATACCTGCCCTAAATTCATTATCCTTATTCCAGTGTTGGTAACTCATTTGTATCGTCCCATCCGCTTCTACTTTTCCTAATATATTGCCTTCTCGGATAGCGCCTCCTTGGTATCTGGCACTAATAACAGCACCCTTTTGTTGGTAATAAAAAGTAGTTTCATCGGAGACTTCTCCGCTTTGCGAATTACTAACGCTACGAAATTCCTTACCGTTATAAGACCAGCTGGGTACATTTTTCATTATGTGTTCGTGTGTGTGGATGAAATAAAAAGGATTAATGTTGAATCCCTTCAATATTAATACCAATCATTTATTCATCTTAGTTTTGGTTAAAAAAAAAGAAATCCCATAATTGCAATGCAAGTTATGGGATTAATTCCGTACTACTATTGTAGCAAATTTAAAGTCGGGTTTGTGTAAGTACCTCAAAGATAAAAAATCTATAGCAAGGAGCAAAATAAACACAAGTAATAAATTATAGATTATCTAATTAGGGTAAGTTTTATATATAAATAAGCAATTATTTATATTAAATTGTTAATCAACAAGAAATAGATTATCAATTAATCACCAACATAATATAGTTATAGAATAGTGTATAAAAATGAAAATCAGATTTGTATAGTTAGCCAAAACTATGTACTTTTAGCAAAGTTGTACTAAAACAACAATATTACTATGAGAAAAACATTGATATTAGGACTGGGTCTCCTCTCTTCCTTACTGTTTATTATTCCTGCACGGTATGTATATGTGTGCAAAATCATGAATAATTGTGCACCAATTAGCACACCCACTGTAGATTGGTCAGCTTCTTTGCGACTAATGAATGGTGATTCGATGTTATTAAAAGGCTTTGACCATTTTATTTTTGACAAGAGCAGCATCTCTCCTGATTTAAGTCTAAACAATCAAGATTTTTTAGACCAAATAGCTTCCTATTTAAAAGCCAATCCAACTAAACATTTAACCATCACTGGCTTGTATAGAAAATCCGAAGCAGGTGAGAGTTCGGGGATTTACGAAAATTTAGGGATTGCTAGAGCTAACACCATCAGGGATTTTTTAGTCCAAAGAGGTATTGATGTCCAAAGAATATCTTTAGACCATTCTGCTATTGCTGGAGAAGATTTAGGGATGCCGTTAAGGTTTGATTTATTTGAACCTAGACCAGCCGGTTATGATGAAGCTGGTGATTTGGTTAAAACGCAGTTTCGGTTTGACAATATGACTTTTTCAGATGCCAATTTTGAATTTAATTCTGATGTCTTTAAACCAGGCAGTGCATTCAATACTTGGGCAGATTCTGTATTGATTTATTTCAATACTAATGTCGATAAATCTTTAACGATTATCGGTCATACCGACAACTTAGGTACTGTCCAATATAATCAAGATTTAGGGCTGAGGCGTGCCCAATCTGCGAAGGCATTCTTTGAAAAAGAAGGACTAAAAACAACTATCCGCACGGCAACAAAAGGGGAGAAATCTCCTATTGCTAATAATACTACAGAAACTGGAAGGCAAAAAAATCGTAGAGTTAATTTTGTGATTCAATAAACAAGGATAGAAGGATTGAAATTAAACTATAATAATAATCGTTTAAACCAATATGTTCATCAAGCAATGAATGAAGAACGATGAATAACTAAAAGCTGCACATATCAATATATAACTATGGATTCCATTAAAACAAATTTTTCAGAATTACTCACTGCCATTTTTTCAGAAGATAGCATGACTATATCATTTGCCTTTTTGATGACCTTATTAATAGGTTGGCTAATGAGGTATTTATGGGATAGAAAAAAAATCAGCCATCTAAGAGAATCTTTAGCAAAAAATGAACAAGAAAAAATTCATTTTAAGAGCCAATGGGAAAAACTCCAAGATAAATATGCCTTACAAGAAGCAGATTTAAAAAAGGTGAATCTAGAATTAACCAATAAATCAGCTTCTTTAGAAACCGCAGATGGGGAGAAGCGTACCATAAATTCTAGGCTAAATGCAACATTGGTAGATTTAGATAAATCTAAAGAAGACTTACAAGAAACTTCTCGTCGAGTGGAGGATTTAAATGATCAAATATTGGGTTTAAGAACCAAAAATGCTCAATTAAGTGCAGCCTTAGAAGAAAGAACAAACATTAGTAATATACTTCCGCTTGCGGCAGATACTGCTAAATATGAAAAAGAAACAGCCGATCTAGCTGCGGAAAATATTTTATTAAAAAATAGTATTGAAGCCTTAAAAGCGAATCTTGGAACAGAAGGTACAGCTGGTGCAACCTTACGGCTTAGTGAGTTAGCAGAAGAAAATGAAAATTTAAAAACACAAATAGCTACTATTCAAGCAAATTCAACAGCATCGGCTGAGTTGCAAGCCGAATTAGCAACATTAGAAGTAGAAAAAGAAAAATTAGAAGATGCGCTTGCAGAAATAGCACAACTAGAAAGCGGCAATGAAACCTTAACCACAACTATTCATAGTCTCCTAGAAGAAAATGAGCAATTAAAGGAACAAGTAGAAGCTATACCGCAATATGAAGCGGGCAATGAAGCCTTAAATAATAGCATGCAGACCCTACTTACAGAAAATGAAGATTTGCAAACAAATGCAGAGGCGGTTATCCAATACGAAGCAGGAAATGAAGTATTAAATGCTACCATTACGGAATTAATAGAAAAAAATGAAGCTTTAGAAGCACAATTAGCCAATCAAGCTAATCATCAAGTAGAATGGTCAGTTGATGAGGCCTCTGTTGCTACTGAATACGCAATGGAGGAAATGGAAGAGGTAGATGTCGAAGCCTGCAAAGCTCAAATAAGAGCAGCTATTGGTACACAAATTCCCAAAGCCACCGCAGAAGAGCGAGATGATTTAATACAAATTCAGGGAATAGGGCCACACATTATAGAAAATTTAAATGAGTTAGGTATTTATACTTTTGAACAAATTAGTCAATTAGATGACGAGTTAATAGAACCTTTAACTAACGCTATATCTTTTTTCCCTGGAAGAATTGAAAGGGATGATTGGGTAGGACAAGCAGACCGCCTATTTTATACAAAAGGCAATGCCCCACAAGAGATGAGCCAGACTTCAACCAAAATGGCGACTAGTAGATATGCGAATGCTACTGAAAAAATTGATGTAAATGCGATTAGTAGCAGAGGCCTTTCAAAACCAGATAATTCAAAGAAGATAGATGAATATGAAAGAATTGAATTAAATTCTACTACAACTAGCAGTAGAAGTAGTCTTTCAAAACCAGACAATTTAAAGAAAATAGAAGGCATTGGTCCGAAAATTTCAGAAATATTAAATAAGGCAGGAATCTATACTTTCTCCAATCTTTCTCAAACTCCCGTTGATAGACTTAAAGGAATTTTGGCAGAGGCTGGAAGTCGATATAAATTACATAATCCACAAACTTGGCCAAAACAGGCAGCATTAGCTGCAACAGGTGCATGGGAAGAATTGAAGACCTTACAAGATCGCTTAGATGGCGGAAGAGATGTTGCTAAAGGCTAATCAATCTTCAACAAAATTTGCGTTATAATACAGCAAAATTTATTAAAGGGTTTTAAAAAGTGAGCAAAATGGATTTTCTAGAAAGTTCGTTTTTGTTTCCCTTTTAAAACCCTTTTTTGATTTAAAAACTATTATCAAAGTCCTAATTCAAACTGGTATTAAAATTATATTTTATATCAACTTCTTTCTTTCCACATTTAGATCGCTAAATTGTTAATTCCTCTATTGAAATTTTGAGAATGGCCAAAAAAAAGGTATTTTTATGCACGTCTATTACCATCTATCAGGAGTTAGATACTTCTGTGTCTTAATAACCCTAAATATATTTGTGAGTATTGCTTTCCTATTTTAGCAATAAGTAATTTACTCCATAACAATAAACGGAATCTCTCAAAATCGCATCCCCCTTTTTAAGTATCAAATATTATTAATCAGTAATCAATGATTACGCTTAGTAAGCTATTTTTAATAATACAGCTTACATGTAACTAGCCTTAAAAAGGTAACACATCATCCTTAGTGTCCATCATACTCAAAACGAATAATCCTTATTAATTAATAGGCATAGTCCCTAATACAGTAGGTAGTAAAAGATTGGTAGTTTATAGTCAGTTCAATTTCCTAACAATCAACTGATTGAAAAATAAAATCTATTACTTATTTAACGCTTAATACACTAGTCTATTAGATCTATAAATTGCAATCAAATTTAAATTTAAGTTTTATATAGTATCCTTCAACAATTAGCTATTATGAGAAACCTTAAAACTGTACTTATTCTATTCTTTGCAGTAATTTGGACAAACCTATCCGCCCAAACTACTTTCTCCCTCTCCCAATCAGACATTGCTTGTGGCGAACAAACTTGTTTACAAGTAAGTGTACAGGGGTTTACCAATATTTTAACTTTTCAGTATTCCATGAATTGGGATGCCGCCATTTTAGGGAATGCAAGCGTCCAATCTTTCGGCATTGGAGATTTATCAGCAGCTAATTTTAATTTAGCCAATCCCGGTATTGCTAGAATTGGTTGGGATGATTCTAATACAACAGGTATTTCCTTGACAGATAATACCGTTGTTTTTGAAATATGCTTTGATGAAGTCGGTGGGAATACGGCTACTTCGGCCGTTCAATTTTCCAGCAATCCTATTGCTATAGAAGTAATAGATTCACAAGGAGAATTGATAACTCCTAATTTTAATAATGGTGCAGTAGCTGTAAGTTGTGATACCATGGAAGGAAATGGAGGCACAGGAGATGGGGGTAATAATATGGACAGTTCCTTAACATTTTCAGCCACTCAAGCAACTGCAAATTGTGGCGAGCAAGTTTGTGTAGACGTCAATGCTAGTGGTTTTTCAAATATCGTATCTTTTCAATATGCTATGAATTGGGATGCTAATTTATTAGGAACTGCTACCGTTCAAGGATTTGGTATCGCCAATATGGATGCTAGTCAATTTAATGCAAGCACGCCTGGCATTCTACGAGTAGGTTATGATGATTCTAGTCTGCAAGGTGCAAATTTACCAGATAATAGTATTCTATTTCAAGTCTGTTTTGATTTGGCAAATGATGCGGTAGGCAATGCGGCTATTACTTTTTCCGATACCCCAATCTCTATTGAAGTAACGGATGTGCAAGGGAGCATTATAGCAGCAACTTTTCAATCAGGTAATATAACCATCAATTGTGACTCAGGAAATACAGGTGGAGATGTTGGAACAGGTGGGGATAATTCTGGTGATATGACCGATGGGGACAATTCAACTATTTCAGATACTTTAGGGTTTTCAGTCGGTCAAGTAACAGGAAATTGTGGCGAACAGGTTTGTGTAGATATAACCACAAATGGTTTTGCTGATATTGTGTCGTTTCAATATTCTATGAACTGGGATGCGGCTTTATTAGGTAACCCTACCCTACAACAGTTCGGCTTACCAGATATGGACGTTAGCCAATTTAATTCCGCTACGCCTGGCGTATTAAGAGTAGGTTATGATGATTCCAGTTTACAAGGAAGAAGTTTAACCGATGGCACCGTTTTATACCAACTTTGTTTTGATATAGCTGCCGATGCAGCAGGAACATCCGAAGTCAATTTTTCTGCCAATCCAATCGCTATAGAAGTAGTAGATGTGCAGAGTAATATATTAACGCCCATATTACAAAATGGTGCACTTACCATTGCTTGTTTAGATACTATGTCGATGGATACGATGATAACAGATACCACAACGATGGATACTATGCCTCCATTACCTGAGCTTCCTTTAGGTTTTAGTATCTCAACAGATACTTCTAATTGTGGCGACCAAGTTTGTTTAGATGTAAGTGTTCAAGGTTTTTCCAGTGTTACTTCTTTCCGATATTCTATGAACTGGAATGCCCAGTTAATGGGTTCAGAAGAAATAGTGTCCACCAATTTAGACGGCATTAGATTTGGGCCATTAGCACCAGGCGTTTTCTTCACAGAATGGATAGACCCTACAGGCCAAGGGGTAACTTTAGCAGATAATGAAATTATTTATACGGTCTGTTTTAACCAATTTACTAGTACAGAAAATACGGCAACGGTCTCTTTTTCTAGTGTGCCTATTCCAATTAGAGTAACGACTGCGGATGGTTTAACCACTACACGGCTAGAATTAAATGCTGGTCAAGTTTTCATTACTTGTGATCCGATAGATATGGATACAATGAGTAATGATGTAGCAGATTCTCTAAGTTTTGCGATTAATAGCCTAACAGGGAATTGTGGCGAACAAGTTTGTACAGCAGTTACGGCACAAGATTTCAATAACATTTTTTCTTTCCAATACTCTCTTACTTACAGTGCCGATTTAGGTGCAGCCAGCGTACAAAATTTTGGTTTAGCAGGATTGAGTGAAAGTAACTTTAATTTAAATGAACCAGGAACAGTTAGAGTTGGATGGGATGATAGTAGTTTAGAAGGGGTTTCTATCCCAGATAATCAAGTTTTATTTGATTTATGTTTTGATGTTGGCGCAACTATTTCAGGCGATTTCGAGGTCGCTTTTTCCAATACGCCACTAGCTATAGAAACCGTCGATGTGGATGGGAATATCTTAAATCCTAGTTTCCAAGATGGGGCATTAACCATTGCATGCGAAGTTACCCCTCCACCAGTAGACACAACGGTTACTCCAGTAGATACAATGATTACTCCAGAAACATTACAATTAGCTATTGCTGATGGGACGGTCAATTGTGGCGACCAAATTTGTATTGATGTAACCACACAAGGTTTTAACGAGATTTTATCTTTCCAATATTCCATTAATTGGAATCCCAATATATTGGGGAATCCTACTTTCCAAGGGTTCAATTTAACAGGTTTAGGTGCAGGTAATTTTAATGCAGAGGCACCAGGTATCATAAGGACTGGATGGACAGATCCGAATGTCACCGGTGTTACGATGGTAGAAGATGCTGTTTTATATCAAATTTGTTTTGATGCCATCGGAAATGAAGCAGCAACTACCGACGTCCAGTTTTCAAATATTCCATTAGCAATTGAAATTTTAGGTGGAGATGCTGAACCAATAGAAGCGACATTTAAAAATGGAACTGTAATGGTTGAATGTACCGTAATCGAACCTCCAGTAGATACCATTCCAAATAATATCGGTGACGAATTGACCTTTATGCTTTCTCAGACAACAGGAAATTGTACAGAACAAGTCTGTATGGATGTAACTGTTCAGAATTTTAATGATATTCTAACCTATCAATATTCTGTTAATTGGGACGCTAATTTATTAGGACAAGCAAGTATACAAGGTTTTAATATGGCTGGATTAAGTGCGGCTAATTTTAATACCGCTACTCCAGGCGTATTACGTGTTGGTTGGGATGATACTTCTATTTCAGGTGTTTCTCTACCAGATAATCAAGTAATATATCAAATCTGCTTTGACAATATAAATGCAGCCGTTGAAAGCTTACCTATTAGCTTTTCTGGCACACCAATCCCTGTAGAAGTAGTAGATAATCAAAATAATTTAGTTAATCCTGAGTTCATTAATGGTAATTTAACGATTAGTTGTGATGATGGAAATAATGGCGGCGGCCCAGTCGAAGGCGATTTAATTTTCCGCCTCTCCCCTACCACGGTGAATTGCGGCGAACAAATATGTAGCAATGTACAAGTAAACGGGTTCAACAATATCTTATCGTTCCAATACTCTATTATTTGGGATGCCGCTGCCTTAGGAACAGCTACCGTGCAAGCTTTTGGTATTCCAGATATCAATGCTAGTAATTTTAATGATAATACGCCCGGTATTTTAAGAGTAGGATGGGATGACACTTTTATTACAGGCGTCACTTTACCAAACGACCATATTTTATTCCAAGTTTGTTTTGACCCAGTAGATGAACCTATTGAGAATATCGGCATTAATTTCTCTGGCTCACCGACGTCCATTGAAGTAATAGACAGGAATAGCCAACCAATTACACCTATTCTTCAAAATGGAACGATTACCGCCAATTGCGATACTACTAATCCAGTTGATGCCGATAACGATGGATTCAATAGTGATGTGGATTGTGATGATAATAATGCCGCTATTAACCCAAATGGAATTGAAATCGCTAATAATGGAATTGATGAAGATTGTAACGGAGCTGATTTAGTAACGGTATTTCCAGATAATGATGGCGATGGGTTCACCAGCGATGTAGATTGTGATGATAATAATCCAATCATTTTCCCTGGTGCAACTGAATTTCCGAATAATAATGTTGATGAAGATTGCGATGGCATCGCCTTATTTATTGATGCCGATAATGATGGGTTCAATTCTAGTCTCGATTGTGATGATAATAACGCAAGTATCAATTCAGGCGCTACAGAAATTCCTGACAATGGCATCGATGAAGATTGTAACGGAGCTGATTTAGTAACGGTATTTCCAGATAATGATGGCGATGGGTTCACCAGCGATGTAGATTGTGATGATAATAATCCAATCATTTTCCCTGGTGCAACTGAATTTCCGAATAATAATGTTGATGA
>JAFMDF010000197.1 GCA_017857395.1 Bacteroidota bacterium
AATCAATGAAATAAATGACATATTTTATTTTTTAATAAGTTTAATTTAGTTCCTTACCAAAACAGATCTATTATTCCAAAATGGGATAATAAATCTTCATATCCAATCACTATTTATCTACAACCCTTACCAAAAATTATTATTCCTTTAGATACGATAATTCCTTCCATTCCAAAAGATACTATTCTACCTGAAATCGCTCCTATTTTTCATACTATTTACTTTGGTTTTAATGATTTTGGGCTCCCTCCTTTCGCCACAAAACAACTAGATAAATTAATGACTTCGCTTGATGTCTCTATCTATAAAAAAGTAACAGTATTTGGTTATGCGGATACAAGCGGAGATAGTGACTACAACCTCGACTTGTCTAAAAAAAGAGCAGCAAATGTTGCTAAATACTTACAAATCAATGGGATTGATTCAAAATTGTTGATTACGGAAGGGAAAGGAGCAAATAATCAGTTTGACAAAAAACGCTTGAATCGACGGGTTGAAATTCGGTTTGAGTGATTTTAATCTCTGTGAAACTTTGTGAGGACTCCGCGTAACTCTGTGATACAACTATACTTGAAGAATTATTCCACAGAGATTCGCTGAGAAAAGCATAGAGGTACACAGAAAAAATTAAGTAAGCCTATTTCTGTGAAATAACATGCGTGTTGTGAGTAATCTACAACATTAAAAAACAAAGGATAATACGATTCTATTTCATTCGATGATAAACGTATTCAACCTAATACCCAAAAATTCTTACCTTTCTTGTATATTTGCTATTATCCTACTTCCTTCAATAAACACGAAATCCAACTACAAATGAGGAATGAGTTTATCTTTTTTTCAGCGGTCGTACTCCTAGGCATAGGTCTATGTGCTTGGCTAATGCAACCGCTTTTGTGGTTATCATTAGTTTTAGTACCACTTTTAATGCTTGGTTTTTATGATTTTTTTCAAAAAAAAGATACCATCCGTAGGAATTATCCCATCGTCGGTAGATTTAGAAAGGTGGCAGAAATGATGCGCCCAAAAATTCGGCAGTATTTTATAGAATCAGATATTGATGGGCGACCTTTTAATCGACTTGACCGAGAAATTATTTATGCTAGGGCGAATAATGGTAGAGATACAACGCCTTTTGGTACTCAAAAGGATGTTTATCAAGAAGGCTATGAATCGATGTCGCATTCTATTGCTGCTAAAGATGCCCACGATTTACCCCATAATCCAACAATAAAAATAGGCAATCATCAATGTAGTCAACCTTATGAAGCGAGTTTGCTAAATGTCTCAGCGATGAGTTTTGGGTCATTGAGTAGTCGTGCCGTTTTAGCTTTAAATGGAGGTGCTAAAATTGGTGGATTTGCACATAATACAGGTGAAGGTGGATTAAGTCCTTATCACTTAAAACCTAATGGGGATGTAATTTGGCAAATTGGAACAGGTTATTTTGGTTGCCGAACCAAGGACGGAAATTTTGACCCTGAATTATATAAAACCAATTCGACCAAGCCCTCTGTAAAAATGATAGAATTAAAACTATCGCAAGGGGCTAAACCAGGACATGGTGGTATTTTACCAGCTAAAAAAAATACGCTTGAAATTTCAAAAATAAGAAATGTCGAACCTGGTACGGCGGTCTTATCTCCTCCTTACCATAAGGCTTTTAACACACCTGTTGGCTTACTCCAATTTTTGCAACAATTGCGAGAATTGTCTGGTGGCAAACCTGTTGGTTTTAAATTGTGTATTGGACATAAAGCAGAATTTATTAGTATCTGTAAAGCGATGCTCAAAACAGAAATCTATCCAGATTTTATTTCTGTAGATGGCGGAGAAGGCGGAACAGGTGCTGCCCCCATTGAATTTTCTGATTCGGTCGGCATGCCTTTTAGAAATGCGATGGCATTTGTTTACGATACCTTAGTTGGTTTTGATTTAAAACAGCATATCAAATTAAATGCTTCTGGAAAAATAGCGACAGGGTTTGATATTTTACGAGCGATTGCTTTAGGCGCAGATATTTGTTCGAGTGCTAGGGCGATGATGCTTGCCCTAGGCTGCATTCAAGCCTTGGAATGCAATTCTAATTCTTGCCCAACAGGCATTGCTACCCAAGACAAAGAATTAATTAGAGGTTTAGTCGTTACAGATAAAGAACAAAAAGTTGCTAATTATCATGCAGATACTATGCTTAGTTTTGTCGAATTATTAGCCGCCGCAGGGGTAGAAAAACCAGAAGATATTACTCGTCGATATTTATACAGACGGGTAAGTGTGCATGAAAGTCGGCGCTTTGATGATTTTTATCCTTATACGGAAAAAGGAGATTTATTAGAAAGACCTTATCCGAAAAAATATCAACGATATATGGAGGAGGCTGCTGCTTTGCAGTTTTAATTTTCCGTAGCTTGGGCTTCCAGCCCAAGCTACGGTATTACGCCAGTTATTAGTTTCATGCAAGCAAACTTCTATTTTCAATTAACGTTTATTGAAACTTAACTTTATGCAAAAGACAATTCTATTTTCAACTATCCTATCAATTTGTTTATTCATGGCTTGCCAAGAAACTCCACCACCTGTTTACCAATCTTTTGACGAATACCCAGTTTATGAAGGAACAGATTTGGGGGTAACCTATACCTCCAAAAAATCCACCTTCAAATTATATGCTCCACCTGCGGCGAAAGTTGTTTTGCGTTTTTATAAAAAAGGAGCTGGTGGAGAAGCAACTGAGGAGGTAAAAATGAAGCGAACAAAAAATGGGGTCTGGGAAGCAACAATTAATAAAAATTTGGAAGGTCAGTACTATACTTTTCAAACCCTAATTAACGAAAAATGGGGAGAAGAAGTCCCTGACCCTTATGTGAAAGCAGTTGGTGTCAATGGTCGAAGAGGGCAAGTGATTGATTTCGCTAAAACAAATCCAACAGGTTGGAAGGATGATAAAAAGCCAACTTTGAAAAATCCAACGGATGTAATTTTATATGAATTGCATATTAGAGATTTGTCGATGCACGAAAATTCAGGCATCCAAAATAAAGGTAAGTTTTTGGGTTTGACTGAAAAGGGTACGAAAAGTCGGGATGGTGCGACAACTGGAATTGATCACATTAAGGAATTAGGCGTTACGCATGTTCATTTACTACCTTCTTACGATTATATGTCAATTGACGAAAGTCAATTAGACCAAAATAATTTCAATTGGGGCTATGACCCACAAAATTATAATGTACCAGAAGGCAGTTATTCGACCAATCCTTATGATGGAGCAGTGCGAGTAAAGGAATTTAAGGAGATGGTCAAAACCTTGCATGATAATGGTTTACGAGTTGTGTTAGATGTGGTGTATAATCATACGGGCGTCACGGAAGGGTCGAATTTTAATCAATTATTACCAGGGTATTATTATCGGCAAAATGAAGAGGGTGGTTTTTCTAATGCCTCTGCTTGTGGGAATGAAACAGCGTCTGACCGTCCAATGATGCGAAAATTCATCATTGAATCCGTCAAACATTGGGTGAAGGAATATCATTTAGATGGTTTCCGTTTTGATTTGATGGGCATCCATGATATTGAGACAATGAATCAATTAAGTGCTGCTTTGCACGAAATTGATCCTAGTATTTTTATTTACGGAGAAGGTTGGACGGCAGGAGATACACCGCTACCAGAAAATGACCGAGCTTTAAAAAAATATACCCATCGTATGAAAGGTGTTGCTGCATTTAGTGATGATATTCGAGATGGTTTAAAAGGAAGTGTTTTTGATGCGCCCGATAGAGGTTTTGCTAGTGGTAAACCCTACATGGAAGAAAGTGTCAAATTTGGTGTGGTAGCAGCTACCCAACATCCACAAATAAATTACGAAAAAGTCAATTATTCTAATGAGCCTTGGGCAGCCCAACCTAGTCAAGCGATTAGTTATGTTTCTTGCCATGATAATCATACGCTTTGGGATAGGTTGATTAATTCGCAGCCAGAGGCTAGTGAATCCGAAAGAATTAAGATGGCAATTTTAGCCAATACGGTTGTACTAACTTCCCAAGGGATTCCTTTCTTACATGCAGGCGTAGAAATGCTACGAACCAAAGACGGCGAAGAGAATTCTTTTAAATCTCCTGATGCGATTAATAAATTAGATTGGTCTAGAAAAACCAAGTACCCGCAAGTATTTGAGACTTATCAAAAATTAATTCAACTCCGAAAGAATCACCCTGCTTTCCGAATGCCGACTACGGAAATGATACAGCAGCATTTAAAATTCATGGATTTTCCAGAAGGTAGTTTATTAGTAGGTTATACTATTTCTGATAATGCAAATGGTGATAGTTGGTCAAATATTTTAGTGTTATTCAATGGCAACCAAGTGGATAAACCGATTGACTTGCCAGCAGGAAATTGGACGATGGTATTGCGAGGCGGAGAAATTAATGAAGCTAGTAAAATTCAAGTGAAAAATCAGGTGAAGATACCTGCTAGTTCGGGGATGATTTTTTATAGGTCTTAAAGTTTACAACTTAGTTTGGTGATTTTTTGTTGCTATTAGTAGGTGAAGCATAGGTGTAAATTATGAACAATAAAAGCAAAGAATGAAAAAACAATATTTATTAATGATTCTAATCTTCTTTCTTTTTTTGGGATGTTCTATTACCAAACTACATCAAGAAGGAACTGTTGCTCCTGTAGATTTTTATTCAAAATTTTCATTTGAAACGTATAAAGGTGTGATTGGGTTTAATGTTGATATAGACGGTGAAACGAAATTTTTTCTTTTTGATACGGGAGCAGATTTAAGTTTAATTCAAAGAGATTCAATAATTGGAAAAAAAGATAATTTTTCTGGGGCTTCAAAAAGGAAAATGGAATTGGGTAGAGAATTGATTACATCAATAAGGATTGAAAATATAGATTTTAAAAACACCCATGCTCTAAATGGAGATATGATTGGATTGAAAGAACAAATACCAAACTTTGGTGGATTGATTGGTCAGCCAATCATTCATAAAGCAAATTGGTTGATTGATTATCCTAACAAACAAATTGAGTTATCAAGTCGAGAATTGGGTGATAAATCATTCAAGGAAATTGAGTTAGTTCGAGAAAATGGGAATAATCCTTATACCTTTCTTGAAATGAATGGTAAAAAATATAAAGTAGTAATTGATTTTGGGAGTAGCTCAATTATAAATTTACCCACAGGGTCACAATTTGCGAAAGATGTAATAAAATCAATTAAACTTTCTAAAAACACAAGGAAAAGATATACGCTTGGTGGATTACAACAAATCCAAGAAAAAGTAGGCATAATACCAGAAATTAAACTAGGTGAGTTTGAATTTAAAAATGTCGATGTAAATATAAATACCTCAAGTCAACCAAGAATTGGCATTAAATTTTTTAAAGATTTCAAGATTTACATTGATAACTCAAATGAAAATATTAAATTAAAAGAAAATATTAAGGATTAAGAGGTACGCAAATTGAACAAGCGATTAAAATAATTAGACATCTTTTTGTAGTTAATATTTTAAAACAAATAACAACTCAACGTAATACATGAGAATCGCAGCATACAGAAGAGCCCATTTTAATGCGGCGCATAGATTACACAATCCAAAATGGTCAGCAGCAAAAAACAAGGAAATATTTGGCGTTTGTAACAACCCCAATTATCACGGACATAATTATGAATTAGAAGTAAAAATTGTAGGAGAAGTAGACCCAGAAACGGGTTATTTAATTGATTTAAAAATTCTAAAAGATTTAATCAAGGAACATATAGAAAATCGGTTTGACCATAAAAATCTAAATTTAGATGTGGAGGAATTTAAAAACTTAAATCCGACTGCTGAAAATGTGTGCTATGTAATTTGGCAAATTCTTCGAGCAAAATTAGAGGAGCGATATGAACTGACGGTTCGTTTATTTGAGACGCCAAGGAATTATGTGGAATACCCTGCGTAAACTCCCATATAATTGATTACCTACCACAAAAAATGACAATTTATAACTCATAACTCATAACTTATAACTCATAACTCCTCCACCTTTCCTATCTTTGCCCCCTACAATTAAAAAACACCCGAAATGGAGAATTTTCCTTACGTACATCGAGATATAAGTTGGTTATCCTTTAATTATAGAGTTTTGCAGGAAGCGAAAGACCCTGCTGCACCCTTATTTGAACGAATAAAATTTTTAGCGATTTATTCTAATAACTTAGATGAGTACTTTCGGGTGCGTGTGGCACAGCATCGGAGTTTGATTCGGGTCAATAAAAAGACCAAAAAAGAATTAGAATATGACCCAAAAGAATTATTGAGTCAAATCAAAAAAATTGTTAATAGCCAGCAAGAAGAATTTAGCGATATTTTTGAAAACCAAATTGTCCCTGAGTTAAAAAAGTATAAAATACATTTATTACGTCGTTTAGATTTAAACAAACGACAACAAGAGTTTGTAGATAATTATTTTCAAGCCAATTTATTGCCTTTCGTACAACCTGTATTATTATTAAAGCATAAAATACGCCCTTTTTTAAATAATGCAGCACTTTATTTGACCATTCGGATGGAAGATAAAGATCTTAAAATTACGGAAGAACGATATGCAGTTATTAAAATCCCTTCTGATCACTTACCTCGATTTATCCATTTACCCTCTTCTTCGCCTGGTCGAAAAGATATTATTATGTTGGATGATATTGTTCGACATAGTGTACAATCTTTATTCCCTGGATACGAAATACAAGATACGTATTCAATCAAGATAACGAGGGATGCGGATTTATATATCGAAGATGAATTTTCGGGAGATTTGGTTAGTAAAATTAAAAGTAGTTTAATCAAAAGAAACGTTGGGCCGCCTTCTAGATTGGTGATTGATAGAGAGATGCCCAAGAATCTAAGAGACTTTTTATTAGATACTTTCCATTTGGAAAAAAGAGGTATTTTAGTAGAAGGACGCTATCATAATAATTTTGACTTTTTTAAATTTCCAGATTTTGGCTTAACGCAATTGAAAAATATTCCTTTTCCTCCGTTGCCTTACAAACCACTAGAGCAAGCCAAAGATTATTTTGCTGCCATTAGGGCAAGAGACCACCTAGTCCATGTACCTTATCAATCTTATGAATCTACGGTTTTATTTTTTGAAAAAGCAGCAGCAGACCCAGACGTCACCCATATTAAAATTATTCAATATCGAGTAGCTGGAAAATCTCGTATTATGAGTGCCTTGATGAAAGCTGTAAGAATGGGCAAACAAGTAACTGCTTTTATTGAATTGAAAGCACGATTTGATGAAGAGGCTAATTTAAAATGGGGTGAAGTATTGGAAAAAGCAGGAGTTGATGTGCATTATAGTTTTCCAGGGTTAAAAGTACATTCTAAATCAGCATTAATCATTAGAAAAGAACGAGGTAAGACGAAACTGTATGCTTATATGAGTACAGGAAACTTCCACGAAGGCACCGCCAAAATATATAGTGATTTGGGCTTATTTACGACGGATAGAAGAATTACCTTAGAAGTCTCTCGGTTATTTTCCTATTTGGAAACGGTAAAAGTAACCAATCAGCAATACAAGCATTTATTAGTTGGGCATTTTGGCTTACTAGAAGGATTAATCAGCATGATTGACCGAGAAATAGCACATGCCAAAGCAGGGAGAGCAGCTAAAATTGTTTTGAAAATGAATAGTTTACAGGATGAAGAAATGGTGGAGAAATTATACGAAGCCAGTAATGCAGGCGTCCAAATAGATTTAATTATTCGAGGTATTTGTTCCTTAGTGCCTAGTAAAAAAGGTTGGAGTGAAAATATTAATTGCATCAGTATTGTTGATCGGTTTTTAGAACATGCTAGAATTTTTGTCTTTCATAATGATGGAGAAGACGCTATTTATTTATCTTCTGCCGATTGGATGTCTAGAAATTTACGCCGAAGAATTGAAACGGCTTTCCCTATTTATGATAAAAATGTGAAAGCAGAAATTCAGGAAATGCTAAGAATACAATTATCCGATAATGTAAAAGCAAGAATTATTGATGAAGCAGACGAGAATGAATACACGCAAAATGATATGGATTTAAGTATCCGTTCACAGGTGGAATTGTATTATCATTATAAGAGACAGGGGGAGCAGTAATCAATAGTAGGCAGTAAAAAGTGCATCTTAATTCGAGGTAGTATAATCAAAAATTTTAACCTAAATAAAAAGATTTTTAAAAATTCATCAATAAAAAGATACTTTTCTTGCAATTTGATAAATCTCGTTTTACATTTGCACTTCATGTTAAGTAATTCAACGACATATAATTCATTAATTCCTACTCGCCGTCGCGTTCGTCGTCGCCCCTAGGGCGCATATCTTAACATATCATCCTACCAAGGGGAGGATAGGTCATCGCCTATACTTCTTTCCAACCAAGTAAATAGCCATAATATCTAATACTATTATAAGTGTTTATGCTTTCGCATGAATAGTTATACCCAGTTTTAGCAAGTAAGGAATACTGCTGCTATTGGGACTAAATATTTATTTGATAACATGAAATCATTCATCATAGAAATTGCTACCCAAGAGCATTTCAAATACGCAGAACCGATTTGTCAACTAATCGAAGATTCTGCTAAACAAAGAGGTACAGGTATTGCCAAACGGAAACCTGAATACGTCACTAAAAAAATGGCAGCAGGGAATGCCATTATTGCCTTACATGGCGAGGATTTAGCAGGTTTTTGTTACATCGAAGCTTGGGACCATGGCAAATACGTTGCTAATTCGGGCTTAATTGTCAACCCTAAATTCAGAAAAAACGGATTGGCTAAAAAGATAAAAGCCAAAGCGTTTAATCATGCTAGAGCAACGTTTCCAACAGCTAAAGTTTTTGGTATCACGACCAGTTTAGCGGTTATGAAAATTAATTCCGATTTAGGGTATAAACCTGTTACTTTCTCAGAATTGACGCAAGATGATGCCTTTTGGAAAGGTTGTCAAAGTTGCCCCAATTATGATATTCTGCAAAGAAATGAACGGAAATTATGTCTTTGTACAGGCATGTTAGCGCCTTCTCAAGAAGAAGCCATGAAATTAGATTTAAGTCATCAAATTGTGAATAATCAAGTATAATAAGATGTCAGAAGTCAGACCGTAAATTAAAATTTACTGTCAGAAGTCAGATTTCTCAAAAAAAGACAATGAGTAATAATAAAGTTGTGTTAGCCTATAGTGGCGGTTTAGATACGTCGTATTGTGTTAAATATTTATCGAAAGAAAGAGGTTTAGAGGTTCATGCTTGCATCGTCAATACAGGTGGTTTTTCGGAAGAAGAATTAAAAGAAGTGGAAGAGAAAGCTTTCTTTTTGGGGGCTAAAACTTTTAAAATCATCAATGCCGTACCTGAATATTATAAAAAATGTATTCGGTATTTGATTTATGGCAATGTCTTAAGGAATAATACTTACCCATTATCTGTAAGTGCGGAGCGGATGTTTCAAGCATTAGCAGTTGTCGAACATGCCAAAGAAGTCGATGCAAAATATGTGGCACATGGCAGTACAGGCGCAGGTAACGACCAAGTAAGGTTTGATTTAGTGTTTAATACTTTAGGCAATAATTTAGAAATTATTACGCCAATTAGAGATATGCAATTATCTCGACAAGAAGAAATTGAATACTTAAAAAAGCATGGCGTAGATATTAGTTGGGAAAAAGCGCAGTACAGTATCAATCAAGGAATTTGGGGAACAAGTGTTGGTGGAAAAGAGACCTTAACATCTCACCAATCTTTACCAGAAGAAGCCTACCCAAGTCAATTAGAAAAGCGAAAAGCAAAAGAAATTACTCTACATTTCAAAAAAGGAGAACTCAAAGGCATTAACGGTAAAAATTACCGTGACCCTGTTCGAGCGATTCAATATTTACAAAAATTAGCAGGGCCTTTTGCCATTGGTAGAGGTACGCACGTTGGAGATACCATTATTGGAATTAAAGGTAGAGTTGGTTTTGAAGCAGCTGCTCCATTGATTATCATTAAAGCCCATCATTTATTAGAAAAACATACCTTGACAAAGTGGCAACAATACTGGAAAGAGCAGTTGGCGAATTGGTATGGTATGTTATTACACGAAGGGCAGTATCTCGACCCTGTAATGCGAAATATTGAGACCTTCTTAGAAGATACCCAAGAAAACGTAACGGGTAAAGTCATTGTCACCTTAATGCCTTATCGTTTTGAATTGCAAGGCATTGAATCGGCGCACGATTTAATGAGTAATGCTTTTGGTAGTTATGGAGAAATGAACAAAGGATGGTCAGGGCAAGATGTGCGAGGTTTCACGAAGATATTAGGAAATCAACCTAAGATTCATCAGTTGGTGAATAAGAAGAAAGACAAAGAATAGAGACAATTTCATTTTCAAACTGACTTCGATTATAAGATGAGGTTGAAAATTGAAAATTTTAAATTGAAAATTGAAAATTGACATGATTCGAGTAGGCATAATAGGCGGCGCAGGATACACCGCAGGGGAATTACTAAGAATACTAATTTATCATCCCGAAGTACAAATCGAATTTATCCATAGCAATAGCAATGCGGGTAATTTGGTAAGCGATGTACATGCCGATTTATTAGGCGAGACTTCTTTGAGTTTTACCAATGAATTAAATCAAGATAATATCAATTGTCTATTCTTGTGCATGGGACATGGAAACTCTAAAACATTTTTAGATAATAATCCTATTGCGGAAGGCATTAAAGTTATTGATTTAAGTAGAGATTATCGCTTAAAAGCAGATGCCAAAGATTTTATCTACGGTTTACCCGAATTGAATAAAGATAAAATTCAAGACACGAACTATTTAGCCAATCCAGGTTGTTTTGCGACAGCGATTCAATTGGCGTTATTGCCCTTGGCAGAAGCTAGATTATTGACAAATGATATTCATGTTAATGCCATAACAGGTTCGACGGGGGCAGGGCAAAATCCAGGCGCAACCACTCATTTTAGTTGGAGAAATAATAATGTCTCCATTTATAAAGCTTTTCAACATCAACACTTAGACGAGATTTATCAGAGTGTGGAGCAATTGCAACCTGATTATAAAAAGGATATTCACTTTATCCCCGTAAGAGGTAATTTTTCCAGAGGCATTTTTGCGAGTGTTTATACCGATTGTAGTTTAACCGAAGCAGAGGCGATTTATCTATACGAGCATTTTTATGAAAACGACCCTTTTGTTTTTATTTCTAAACAAAACCCCAATTTAAAGCAGATAGTTAATACAAATAAGTGTATTATTTATGTGGAAAAACATGGCGATAAATTGTTAATTGTTAGTATGATTGATAACTTGGTGAAAGGCGCATCAGGTCAGGCGGTGCAGAATATGAATTTGATGTTTGGATTGGGGGAGAATGTAGGTTTAGGGCTGAAAGCGGTGGCTTTTTAAATCAAGTTTCTGCTATTTGACGATTATCTGTCACGGTGGCGGCTGCCTGTCAAAAAAT
Organism: Bacteroidota bacterium; assembly: GCA_017857395.1. Taxonomy (GTDB): domain Bacteria; phylum Bacteroidota; class Bacteroidia; order Chitinophagales; family Saprospiraceae; genus JAFMDF01. The sequence goes on from JAFMDF010000197.1 coordinate 11,516, forward strand.
GCGGAGCGATTTTTTTTGACTAGCATTTTTTGTTACTTTTTTATGCAATGAAAAAAAGTAAAATGATGATTGAGGATTGGGAGATAGGTCAGCTATATTGGAATTGTTTTCGAAGACATGAAGGAGTTGAGGGGTCAGCAGTAAAAGATGTAATTAAGAAATATCTTAATGACTTTGCAAAAACGAAAGATTTATCCTTATTCTTAGGAACTACACAGAAACACCATTATATAGGAAAGAATCCCTTTGTTATTATAGGTACATTTCATCCAAAATTTCCAAAAAAAGAAAATCAGCTAAGCCTATTTTAAAAACTAAAAAATGAAATTATTCGACGTTTACCCATTATTTGACATAGAACCCGTAAAAGGAACAGGCAATTATATCTTTGATAAAGATGGCAATCGCTACCTCGATTTATACGGCGGTCATGCGGTGATTTCGATTGGACATGGGCATCCGCATTATGTGGAGAAAATTTCCAATCAGGTCAATATGCTGGGTTTTTATTCTAACTCGGTACAGAATCCCTTGCAGCAAGAATTAGCGGACAAGTTAGGGGCATTATCTGGCTGCGATAAATACGAATTGTTTTTATGTAATTCAGGTGCAGAAGCGAATGAAAATGCTTTAAAATTAGCTTCTTTTAAAACGGGAAAAACGAAAGTCATTTCCTTTAAAAAAGCGTTTCATGGGCGTACCTCCGCAGCAGTAAATGTAACCGACAAATCGAGCATACAAGCACCGATTAATAAATTATTCAAAAAAGAGTTCCATAAATTTAATCAGTTAAAATCGGTTAAAAAGAGTTTGGAAAAAGGAGATGTTTGTGCCGTAATTGTAGAAGGTATCCAAGGCATTGGTGGCATTCATGTGGCGAATAAAGCATTTTTAGAAGGACTCAGTAAGTTATGTAAAAAACATAAAGCCATTTTGATTTTAGATGAAATCCAATCGGGGTTTGGTCGAAGTGGACATTTCTTTTCTTTTCAGCATACAAAGATAAAACCAGACATTATTTCGATGGCGAAAGGCATGGGCAATGGTTTTCCAGTTGGTGGTATTCTGATTAATCCTAAAGTTTTCAAAGCAGCTTATGGTTTATTAGGGACGACTTTTGGAGGCAATCATTTAGCTTGTGCAGCTACTACGGCTGTGTTAGATGTATTGAAAGCCGATAATTTAATCGAAAATGCTAAAGAAGTTGGCGACTACTTTTTGGCGGAAGCTAAAAAAATTGAAGGTGTCAAAGAAGTAAGAGGGATGGGCTTGATGATAGGTATTGATATGGGATTCCCGATTAAAGAACTGAGAAAAGAAATGCTTTTCCAACGAAGGATTTTTACAGGTTCGTCTTCTGACCCAAATGTAATGCGTTTATTACCCCCTTTGGGCTTGACCAAACGAGAAGTCGATGTCTTTATTAAAGCCTTTTCCAAAGTATTAGCCAATCACGATAAAGGGGCTACGATTATTGACCATATAGATTAACTGGTTGCTAGTTGCTGGTTGCTAGTTTTCTCATGCAACCAGCAACCAGCAACCAGCAACCAGTAACCAGAATTATGCAAAATTTCACATCTGTTCACGATGTCAACAACATAAAAGACCTAGTCAAAGAAGGATTAAAATTAAAAGCCAATCCTTTGAAATATAAAAAACTAGGACAGGATAAAACATTGGTCTTATTATTTTTTAATCCTAGTTTAAGAACTCGATTAAGCACCCAAAAAGCGGCTTTAAATTTGGGCATGAACGTCATTGTTATGAACATGACCGAAGGCTGGAATCTGGAGTTTGAAGATGGGGTGACGATGAATACCGATAAGGCAGAACATATCAAAGAAGCGGCAAAAGTGATTAGCCAATATGCGGATATTATTGGTATCCGAACTTTCCCTTCCTTGACGGATAAAAAGAAAGATTATGCGGATTTCATTCTGAATAAATTTATCAAGCATTCTGAAGTACCGATTGTCAGTTTAGAATCAGCGATTCGGCATCCATTACAATCTTTGGCGGATTTATTGACGATGAAAGAATTGGGTAAAGTGAAAAAGCCCAAAGTGGTCTTGAGTTGGGCGCCGCATCCAAGAGCTTTGCCACAAGCAGTCTCGAATTCTTTTGTAGAATGGGTGTTAAATGCAGGAATGGATTTAACGATTACGCATCCAAAAGGCTATGAATTATCAAAGAAATTCACCAAAGGAGCAACAATAGAATACAACCAAACAAAAGCTTTTAAAGACGCTGATTTTATTTATACCAAAAACTGGTCGTCTTTTAAAGACTATGGTAAAATCCTTTCTACGGATAAAAATTGGATGATTACCAAAGCTAAAATGGACTTGACGAATAAGGGAAAATTTATGCATTGTTTGCCTGTCCGTAGAAATGTGGTCGTTGCAGGCGATGTTTTAGACAGCAAATATGCAGCTGTTATCAACCAAGCAAATAATCGAACCTACGCTGCACAAGCAGTTTTAAAAAACATACTAGAGGACTTATAACCAAATAATTTGAAGGACTTGTTTTGCCCGAAACAAGTACTGCCTATAAGGTCTAGTGAGAGTTCTTTTCTGTAGGGGTGTGATTCCGATTCGCACTCCTACTTATTTACAGGATGACAATATTATTCAAGATTTACAGGATGATAGCCAATACTACCTACCAAAAATCTGTGTCAACCTGTTTAATTTGTGTTGAATCAAATCTTATTAATTGATATAACTCATGTCCAAACTGACAGTTGTAAAAATAGGCGGGAATGTCATCAACGACGAATTCTTATTAAGTAAAGTATTAGCAGATTTTGCTGCTTTAAAAGAGGCTAAAATCCTCATTCACGGCGGTGGAAAAAGAGCAAGTGCTTTAATGCGTCAAATGGGTATGCAGCCAAATTTAGTGGAAGGTAGACGGATTACCGATGCGGCGACTTTAGAGGTCGTGACCATGGTTTATGCAGGCTTAATTAATAAAAAAATCGTAGCTGATTTACAGGCGATTGGTAATAATGCCATTGGCTTATCAGGGGCAGATTTGAATTCGATTCAATCACATAAGCGAATTGTAAAAACGATTGATTATGGTTTTGTTGGAGATATTGATGTCATTGAATCTGGCAATATTTCTAAATTATTAAATGCGGATTTTACGCCTGTTTTCTGTGCCATTACCCATGATAAGCAAGGGCAATTGTTAAATACGAATGCAGATAGTATTGCTTCCAGAATAGCGGTTGGGATGAGTGAACTATACGAAGTGACTTTGATTTTATGCTTTGAAAAAGATGGCGTTTTAAGCGATACCAATGACGATACTTCTGTTATTCCTGCTTTGACTTACCCACAATTTCAAGACTATAAAGCTGCTGGTATCATTTATGAAGGGATGATTCCTAAAATGGATGGGGCTTTTTATGCTTTGCAAAATGGGGTTCCAAATGTTTTTGTGGCAGGGACGACTGCACTTGCTAAGAATGCTATTAAAGGGACGCAGTTGATTTAAAAACGAATATCTATTTCTTACAACATAGAAGTGATTCAATTACTTATGACTTGAATCACTACTCCATTTCTTAAGAATAGGGTATATTAGTGACAACCCTACTTTTTAATTCTTGGCATAAGAGTTGCAATTATATATTAACTACTCTACATTTATTATCACATAATAGTCCCCCCTCAGATAAAACATATACTATTTGCTTTATCTTATTACAGTCCATTATTTCAACACCTACTTTATAATATAGAAGAGAACAAATAACAAAATATCTAGTGATTTATTTTTGTTTTGATAAAGGCCACCGTACCCAAACATAAACAATAAACTCTTTGTAATGCGTTATTTAACTCATAGCTTTAATATGTATATTCAGAAGGTCTATGATTTCTTTTTAGGAGAAACCTTTATTGAAATCAGCCATTATGATGAGCACTTAAAAGCTAGATTTTTATTAAAATTTTGTTTCTTTTTCTTATTATTTACCCTTCTTCTTCTTCCTACAGCTATACGTATATCTTCTATCGCTCTTTTACCTTTAGTTGGGGTCATCCTAACTATTATCTTAACCCCCTTTTTATTTAGATGGAAAAGAAACACCTCTTTTGCTTCCATTCTCCTCTTATTTACTGCATTTATTTATATTGTCTTATTGCATTTAATTACGGCTCGTCCAGAAGGCTTGAGCATTTTCCTTTGGTATATCGTTATTATCTTGTCTGCGAGCTTTACTTTGAATGAAAAATGGGCATTATTCTATGTGCTTTCCTCCTTATTTATGGTTAGTTTTATAACTTTTGCCAATCATACAAACCTAATTTCCTATCCAATTTCTAGGTTAGGAGAAACAGAAAGGTTATGGAGTATTCCGCATAGAGTGGGGATACCCCTATATTTTATATATCTAATTGCCAAACAGTTTGTTGCTGATAAAAATAAAGCAATTACCGTTACTAAAGAATTATTAAACTATCAAGAAGAACTCAATCAAATTTTAGCAAGTCGAAAGAAATACTACCATTCTATCTTAGAAGAAGTAGGGGATATTATTTACGAAATAAACTTAGAAGGAAAGTTTTCCTACATCAATAATGCAGGTATAGCATTAACAGGATATACAAAAAGTGAAATTTATAAAATGACTTTTGATAATTGTATCCTAGAAGAAGATAAAATGATGCATAGGAAGCTAATAATTAAACAATTGAAAGCGAGGAAAAAAGAAAATTATGCACAATTTAGAATCCAAACAAAAACGGGAGAAATTATATGGATTGGGCAAACTTCTAAGTTTATTTATGATGATAAAGGGAATTATCTTAACTCCTTTTGTGCTGCCAGAAATATTACTAAATTATTAAAAGAGGAAGAGTCGTTAAGATTAGCTAAAGACGAAGCTATTAAGCATAACCAAGCTAAAGATAGTTTTATGGCGGCGGTCAGCCATGAATTGAGAACTCCTTTAAATTCAGTTATAGCGCTAGGTTATAATTTATTAGATAATAATCCAAGATTAGATCAAAAGGAGGATTTGGATACCATGCTCTATTCTTCCAATATTTTATTAAACTTAATCAATAATATCCTAGATTTTAGTTTAATCGAAGAAGGTAAACTTCCTATCAAAAATGAGTGCTTTGATCTGATTAAGTTACTAAAACAAATTATGAATGGTCATATTCAACAGCTAAAGAATGATCAATTATTTATGGATTTGCAAATAGATAAACATATACCTTCCAAGCTGATTGGAGATGCTAGAAGATTATCACAAATTTTAAATAACCTATTACAGAATGCTATTAAATTCACTCCTGAAGGAGAAGTATCACTTATTATAAAACTAAATCATATCAAGGATAATAAGGTAAGTATAAGTATTCATTTTGAAGTAAAAGACACAGGTATCGGTATCGCCCAATCTGACCAAGCCATCATTTTTGAAAGATTTACACAACTAGATAGTTCTCTTAGTAGGAATTATAGCGGGACAGGAATCGGATTATCTATTGTTAAACGTATACTTCATAGACTAGGTAGTCAAATTATTATAACTAGTG
>JAFMDF010000566.1 GCA_017857395.1 Bacteroidota bacterium
ACTAGTGGTAAATAAATCGGGGTCTCCATCATTGTCATAATCCGCCCATAAAATTTGTTTGACTTCTTCTCGATTATCGACTAAAGCAGTAATTTCCTCAAAAGAAGTGCCTGTATTGACATAAAAGCCCATTAATTTCCCTCTTTCGGAAGCTAAAGTAAGGTCGTCCAAACCATCTTTATTAAAATCATAAACACTTACACCCGCCCCAATAGAGCCTTTTTCAATGCGATGATGGACATTTTTAGCGGCGGCTGCCTCTTGAAAATTGATTTGGGCTATTGCGAAATAAGGCAATAAAATGAAGAGTATAGGCAATAAAATACCTGTTTGCTGATTGTTCAATCGCATGCTGTTTCGGATTCTTATATTATCGACGACTATGGCAGGTTATGTTTAGTAAATCGGAAAATTCCTGCTAAGCCATAAAATTTCAGCTGCATATCGCTATACAGATAACAATCGGCATTTTACCGTAGCTTAATCCTTCTTGTCTGAGTCATTATATTACTCAGATAGAAATAGACAAGCTAGATTTAAAGGTATTTGACCACCTAAAATTTATGTTTTTTGGTAATTAATTATTTTGGGAATGGGGTGAAAAGAGGTTGCTCTTTTCTAATGATTTTTTATCAGTCGGTGTGATATAACAGTAGGGAAAGTTAAGATTTGATAAATTGGAGGGGATGATGCGGTAAAATTATGATTATTTTTATATATAAAAAATTATTTGTTAGAAATTCTTTATTCTTTGTAATTTAGCGGATGTACCAATAAAACAATCTATTCTTCTTCTATGCCGCAAAAAGAAAGTCTTAAAGCAGTTATTAAACGAAAAAAGAAGTTGATTCCAACCGAGGAAGGTCGAGTAGGGAAGAATTATCTATTCATCATTGCGATTAATGATTATCCAAATTATAATAAACTCTATAATGCGGTAGAAGATGCTAAAGCTATTGAACAAGTTTTAGAAGAACGCTATGTGTTTGATGATATTTTTACTTTGCATGATGCGGAAGCTTCTAGGGATAATATTCTGGATTATTTGGAATTATTGGAAGGACAAATTACGGACAAAGATAATTTGTGTATCTTTTTCTCAGGTCATGGATTTGCACAGAAGAAAATAGGCTATATCATCCCGCATGATGCGCCCGCAAATACCAAAAAAGGATTTATACCCAATTCTACTTTACTCAATCACCTAAGGCATATTGAAGCACACCATATTTTATTGATTTTAGATAGCTGTTTTTCTGGCAGTTTATTAGTTGGTAAAGATGTACAAATACAATCCGTCGCTGAAAGAGTGAATAAAATTCCCTCTCGTTATGCGATTTCTGCTGGAAATATTGAATTGGTGAGTGATGGTATTGCTGGAAACCACAGTCCATTTGCGCAAGCGGTAATTCATTTTTTGAAGCAGAACCAAATAACAAATGTGCCTGTTTCGCATCTTTTTATGGAAGTGCGGAAAATGACGACCTATAATGCCAAACAAACGCCTTTGGGTGGGCCACTTTTTGGACTGAATAACCAAGGTGGTGAATTTGTTTTTCAATTGAAAGCAATTGATGAATTGGCATATTGGCAACATCATAATCATCCAATAAAAGTACCAGCAATACAAAATTATATTGCGGAAAATCCAAAGGGAACATACACCGAAGCTGCTTATTGGAAAATTGCTCAATTACTTAGAAAAGATTGGGCGTATGATGACTATTTGAAATTTTATCCAAATGGAAAATACGCAGAAGCCGCCATTCAAGGAATGGAAGAACTGGAAGTAGAAGCAGCACTTTGGCGGCAAACTACCGAACGACATACCCTTGGAGCCTATCGAGGTTATCTTAGAAAATATCCTACTGGAACTTATATCCGCTTAGCACAAAGAAGTATTGATACTTTACGAGGAGAAAAATCTAAACCATCAAGTTTTATTGGAGATAAAAATAGCCTAATTTATGAGGTGAATCGAAAAAAATATAGCCTAGATGCCGTGCCGCATATTATTAAACCTTCTGCTGAACCCAATACTTTTACTGACCCTAGAGATGGACAGGTGTATAAAACGGTCAAACTCAAAGACGGCAATATTTGGATGGCGCAGAATTTGAATTTTGATGTTGGGGAAGATTGTTGGTTTTATGATAATGATGCTAAGAATGGAGAGATTTATGGGCGATTATATACTTGGGAGGCTGCTATCCGGGTTTGTCCTGAAGGGTGGCGTTTGCCTAGTCATAATGAATTAGATACTTTAATTGGTGATTATGGAGGTTATAAATCTGCTTATAAGGTTTTGACTAAAGGAGCTTATAGCGGTTTTGCTGTCCTGCTTGGTGGCCTATACAATTCTGATGGTGATTTTACCAACCTCGGTGTCAATGGTCTATTTTGGAGTAGTACTGAGAAGAATTTTTCCGACGCATGGTCTTATGACTTCCGCAGTATATTCATGGATATCTACCGTAACAACTATAATAAGAGTTTGGGGTTCTCGTGTCGCTGCCTCAAGGGCTAATTCGTCAATTTGTCTATTTAAAAACCGCCGCACGCAATCGAAAATATAAAAAATGCTCCTACCTATTTTTTGGCAATCCATGACCAATAGCCCAATCCACTTCATCGCGAACAATCCTCGCACTCAAAAAATGATTACCAGTTATATTAGTGCAATTACTAAAGAAATTGAAAAAGGAGAACAACAAGGTCGGTCAACTTATAAATACTTCGATTTATTAGAGGAAATTACTTGTAAATTGATTACTATCCACGGTTTTAAAGCCTTTGCTGCGGTCTATGGAGAAGATAAAGGGTGGATAAAAACTGAGATTAAGAATACTTTGAATTTTTCTTTTTTCTTCGATAAAAAAGAAACAAAAAATCAAGTCAAAATAAACTCGCTCCGCTCAAACAGTATTTTGACGGCCCTCGCCACCATGATGGAAAATGGGCAAACTAGAAACTTTAGAAACATAGCAGGATAGTGGAGGAAAAACCGTCTAACTATCTTGTCAATCCTACAAAATCCTGTCATCCTGTAGAAAAAATCCGTCCCAACCCGTTAAATCCGTATAAATCCGTTCAACCATCCTTCCTGATCGTCAAAACTAAAGCGAAGGCGAATTCCCAACCGCAAAAACACTCAACAACCCACCATTCCGTCCAGCCACTAAATAAGCAACCCCATCAATAGAAATCAATTCCAAATCCTTCACATCCCCATCAATAAACAACCCAGTTTCAGCAGGAGAAACAACCGTATAACCATCCACCTGATTCGATAATAAAACCATCCCAGAACCACCATCCAATCGAGGTGTTTCCACCTCCGTATCATAGATGTTACCTGCAATAATCGCATCTTCAAAACCATCCTTATTCACATCATGATAAACGGCAGTCAATAAAGGGAAAGACTGTGCTGGACGAGGCAAAGCTGATTTTTCAAAAACACCTTTTCCTTTATTGATCAGGAGAATAG
>JAFMDF010000198.1 GCA_017857395.1 Bacteroidota bacterium
GATTTTTGCTTTCTTTAGCCTTCAACTTATTTACAACGTTAGAAGGGTAGCCTCTGTATACTGTTTTAAAATAATCTTTTTTCAAAAAAAAACACCTCTCCTTGTAATTTTTTCCTTCCTTTTGCTACTAACTTTCCGAATTTAATCATCATACAAAAATAAATGCCAACAAGCAACGAAAATGAATTTGTCAGATTAATCCAGCAGCATTCTGGTATCATCTACAAAATCATCAACTTATATATCGATGACGAAGAAGATAAAAGAGACTTGCATCAGGAAATTCTACTGCAAGCCTGGAAGTCCTATCAGCGATTTAAAGGGGATTCTAGTTTTGCGACTTGGTTGTATAAAGTGAGTTTAAATACGGTTTTGACCTTTAATAAAAAGGCAAAAAAGCATAGTGAATTAAAAACAGATGCTCCTTTATCTGCTCAGCATTCAACCGATAAAAAAGACCAATCGGAGTTACTGTATTATTTGGTTCGACAATTACAAGAAGTAGATAGAATGATTATGACGCTGCATTTGGAAGGGTATAAAAACCAAGAAATTGCAGACATCACAGGACTGAAAGTGAATCACATTAACGTGAAATTGCATCGCTTGAAGAACCAGATTATCGAACAACTTAAAAAAGAACGACATGGACTTGCTTAAAGAATGGCAACAATTGCATCAAGAAAAATTTAATTATTCACCAATAGAAAAAGAACAAATTATGAAAGCGATTTATCAAGAATCAAACTCGACTATTTCCACTTTGAAAAAGCGATTAGCAGGTAAACTTTATTGGATTATTTTCTTCTTAATCGCAGGAGGTATCTGGATGCTTTTTAGCCTAGACCAACCAGAGTTATTAATGATTCAAGGAGGGTTTATGGCGGCTTATTTACTAGGATTAATCGTTATGGGATTGGAGTATCGAAAAATGGATACCAACTTAGATTTTAATGACCAGACTTTACCATTGATGAAAAAACAAGACCAATTAATAAAAAGAGCTTTAAATTTTGAAAAAATTTGGGGAATGGTCGCTTTCCCGTTGGCAATTCTCGGAGGTTTATTACTAGGTCATGTTGAGAGAGGGAGAACTTTGGCTGATTTTTTTCAGGATCCTAAAAGTTTAGGATTAGCTTTAATTCTAATTATAGTCTTAGTGCCTATTATGTACTTTGTGACTAATAAAATGAACAAATTTGCCTACGGAGATTTAGTGGACGATTTACAAAATAATATCCGAAGAATGGAGGATTTAGCGTAGTACAAAGACGTTCGATTTGCTAAATCTAACAGATTTAGTAAATCTTGATTGGTAAGATTAATGAGTTAATGAGATGGAATTTAGATTAAAACTCCAGTATTACCTCATTAATCTCATTTCCTCATGAACTCATTACCTTTTTTACAAAGTTATTTTTTCTTCCATAATCCATTTAGCAGCTTGTTCCATCAATCTTTTTTTAGCCGTCAAATCTAAACTCAAAGGCAATTGTGCAATCCCAATCAAACGCCGAAGGATTTCAATACCAACGAATTGACTGAATAAACCTTCTTGAAAACCTATCGGCTGCTGATATTTTTCAGCAACTGTTTTAAAAACAGCCGAAGATTGTTCTGCCATTAGCAGGTGTGCAAATAAAACACCCAAATCAAATTCGGCAGGCCCAACAAAACCAAATTCAGGGTCAATTACTTTTAACCCATCTTTTACCTTCAACCAACTACCTGGATAAAAATCACCGTGTAATAAATGCTTGCCTTGTGCTAAATAGATTGCTCCACAAGCTTTTATTTTTGCTTTTAATGCTACATTCCTTTTATAAGGCATAGCAGCAGCTTGCAAACCTGCTTGTACGTCGTCTAAATTAAAACCATTTTCTGCTAAATAGGGAAAGTTGAAAATATGCTCATGGTTGAGTTGCCGCATGGCGAGATTCGTTGGGAAATCAGTAGGAATAGTTACTCGATGTAAGGCAGAAAGATATTGCGTTAAGCCATCTATATCCGCATCCGTCAATAAATTATCTTTTTGATATAAAAAACTATAATCTGCGCCTTTGCCTAAATCTTCGGTCGCTAACATGAAATTATTGGCATCAAAGCCCAAACATTTAGGTATATAAGGATTAATCGAATCAACATTTTGCAAGGTTTGAAAAAATTGAGCTTCTACGGCAACTCGTTCTACAGGCGCATCAATTTGTGGGAATTTTTCTACCCAAGGTCGAGCCTGTTTTAAAATAAAAGAACGTTGATTGGTCGTTGCTCGCAATACAAAATTCATATTTCCTTCTCCTGGTTTTTCAAGCGCAATAACCATTTCTCCTGCTTGCAACCAATTCTGCTGTTGCAAATAATTATTAACTGCCTTTATATCTTTTTCCAAAAAGAAAGCCGCTGGAAAAGCTTGCTGAAATCGCTGTTTTAAATCCATCCTACGAAAGTAGCAAGAAATGTTAAAATAGACCAAGTAGTATCTTGTTCAGACAAGGACATTTGGTATAGAAAATCCGAATAAGATAGAATAACTGTTTAGTTTTGAGCGTCCGATAGGTTGCAATACCCCTAAACCTCGTTACCTTGTCACCTCATCACCTCATCACCTTATAATAATCATGCAAAGAAGAACATTTATCACAGACACTACAAAATTTGCGCTTTTAGCCAGCTTGTACCCAATGGAAAGTTTCGCTACGGCAACGCAAACAACCCAACCAATTCGAGTAATCATAGACGCAGATACAGCGAATGAGGTCGATGATTTATATGCTATTGCTTGGGCTTTATTAGAACCGAGATTGGACGTAATTGGCTTGACCTCAGCACAATGGCATACTAATCCAAGAACACCGAATGACTCTGTAGGAGAAAGTCAGCGATTGAATGAAGAAATTCTGGAATTGATGAACAAAACGGCTATTCCTGCACCACAAGGTGCTAATTTCCCCTTGGTCAATGAGCAACGAGCGCAGCCTTCAGAAGCAGCAAATTTCATCATCAAACAAGCATTGGCAACACCTGAAGGGGAAAAATTATCCATTGTCATTTTAGGCCCGTGCACCAATATTGCTTCCGCTATTTTAATAGAGCGGAAAATTATTCCTAAACTATCGGTCAATTATTTAGGTTTTTGGCACGAGGTTGAAACGAATACTTGGAATAAACGAGAATTTAATACCAATAATGACCCTAATTCGGTAAATGTCTTACTCAATACGCCCAATTTGGAATTTCGAATAATGACTGCCACGACTAGTCAGCATCTAGTTTTTGAGAAAGCTGTCATGGACGACTTATTAAAAGGAAGAGGAGGAATCGGCGATTATTTAATTGACCGCTGGGACAATTACGACCGTTTTTGGCAAGCAACGGATAAAGAAAAAACAAAATGGGTGATGTGGGATGTGGCTATTTTAGCAGCTTTAGCGTATCCTGAATTGGTAGAAGAAAAAGAAGTGATGACGCCGCATGATAATTTGGCTCGAAACATTAAGGTTTATACAAAGATTGATGTGCCTGCTATGAAGGCTAATTTTGGGCATGCTTTGGATGCTTTTTTGAAGAAATAAGTTTTAAAATGTATGATTGGATAAATCAAGATACAGTAGTTCAAAAAATGTATTTAAATCCAAATTGAAGAAAAGAAACGGGAAGCAAATAATGCACTTGTTCTAAACATAACCTTTTTCCCTTTGTTCGGATTAGTAACTAACAAATTTAAATAGTAAAAATTAAGCAGATGAAAAATACGGAGCATTTAGTTAAGGGCGATATTGAAAGCATGGAACGGCGTACTAGAACGCAGTTGATTAATTCCTTGAGTGGTTTCAAGAGTATCAATTTATGTGGCACGATTAGTAAAGAAGGGGTGACCAATTTATCGCTGATTAGTTCGGTGGTACATATTGGGGCGAATCCAGCTTTAATGGGATTTATTATGCGCCCTGTAACTGTTAGAAGAGATACGTATAATAATATTTTGGAAACAGGACATTATACTTTTAATCATTTAAACGAAGCCATTTTTAAAAAAGCCCACCAAACTTCTGCTCGTTACCCAGTCGAAACATCCGAATTTGAGGCAGCGGAGTTGACGGAAATTTATAGCGAAGTGATGAAAGCACCCTATGTGCAAGAAAGTCATATTCGTATTGGGCTTGAATTTGTAGAAAAAATACCGATTCCTGTAAATGGCACCTTATTAATGATTGGTAAAGTAACAGAGATTTTCTTTCCTAAAAATTGTTGGCTAGCAGATGGTTATTTAGATATAGAAAAAGCAGGATCTATTACTACTTCTAGCTTAGATACTTATCATCGTACACAAAAAATAGCCAGACTATCTTATGCAAAGGCAGACCGAATGATTAAAGAAATATAAGATTTGCCTCGCTCCTAGCACTATTTTTATCGTTAAAATAGGCATTAACACAAGGGTTTTGTATTTTTGAGCATCACTACGAATGATTTCAAGAAGCTATGAACAAAATACCCTTACGTTTAAATAAACATGCCTATTTTATTTCCCTATTCCTATTATGGAACATAAACACCTATTCACAAGGCAACCTTTTTTTTTCTGAGTATGTGGAAAGCAAAGAAAGTGGTTTAGGAAATAAATGCCTAGAAGTCTATAATCCTACCTCGAATAGTGTTAATTTATCTGAATATACCATTGAGTTTTATAATAATGGAAGTAATATTCCTAGTACTGCTCCTTTTACGATAGGGGAAAGGATTTCTTTTGCAACACTTGCTCCTTCTCAAACAGTGGTACTTTGTCAGCCTGCTTCAGATATTGGGGTATTATCAATAAGTGATGGTACTTTTAAATTTGGTAATTATAATGGAAATGATGCAATTGTTTTAAAGCATAATGGAACAATCATTGACATCATCGGTGCGATAGGTTGTAATCCTGGGGATGCTTGGGTAAATAGTGGAAATAGTACAAAAGACAATACACTTATTAGAAAAACTTGTATCCAACAAGGGAATACTACTGGAAATTGCGCTTTTCCTAGCTTAGGTTCAGAGTGGATGGCAATCGGTGCAAATAATTTTTCCAATTTAGGTAAACACGAAACAGGCATACCCTCAGTCGAAATCTCAGGCAATAATGCCCTTTGCGAAAACCCCTCCATAACCCTAACCGCAACAGAAGGCTTTGCTACCTACGAATGGTCGAATGGAGGACAGACCAATACCACGAATATTAGTTCCGCAGGTAATTATAGCGTCACAGTCACCTCAGATATTGGTTGTATTGCCTTTGCTACGAAAACAATTAATGGACAATCTCCTGCGATTAATGCGACCATTTCTAATATTCAAGCAGTTAGCTGTATCCCTAAAAAAGATGGTGGTTTTACCCTTAATCCGAGTGGTGGTTCTGGTGGATTTTCATACGCTTGGGAAACAGGAACGAGTACCAATCGAACAATTACAGGACTTGGTGCGGGCAATTATACGATTACCATAACCGATAATAATGGTTGTAGCATTGTTCAACCAGTTGAAATTTCAGGAACAGTAACAACGCCTTTAACTGCTGATGTAAGCAATGAAACTTGTAAAGGTAGAGGAGATGGCGCAATTACTTTATCTGCTAATGGAAGTGGTTTAACTTATGCGATTGATAATGATATATTTCAAGGAAGTAATCAGTTTACCGATTTAATACCAGGGGATTATTTAGTGCAAGTGCAAGATAATAGTGGTTGTGGCGACCAACAAAAAGTAACAATTTTGGCAGGTTCTAATTTTGATTTACGCAATAGCCAAATCTTACAATCTAGTTGCCGTGGGGTAGATGGTGGAGGACAAATTATCTTAAGACCACAAGGAGGGCAAGCACCTTACCAATTTAGTTTTGACGGAAGCTCTTTCACTGATAAAAGAGTTTATTCCAATCTGACAGGAGGAATTTTTGATATTATAGTAAGAGATGCGAGTGGTTGTGAAAAATCATTTCAACAAGAAATGGAAGCAGGGTCAGATATGATGGTTGATAGCTTGATTATTACACCCGCAATTTGTGAAGGGGTTGATGATGGCGGCATTCAGATTGTTTTGAGTGGTGGTTCTGGAAATATTAGTTATAATAAAAGGGTAAACGGCGTATTGCGGCCTTTTTTTAGCCCTACTTTTATAGGGTTATCAGCTGGAAGCCATCAAATTATTATTAGAGACAATCAATTTGATTGTAGAATTCCTGTGAATTTTGAGATACCTGTATTGCAGACTTTTACAACAGAAGTTCAAACTGCGCCATTATGTCAAGGAGCGCAAACAGGAAGTTTTGCTATTATCCCTCAAAATGGACTGGCGCCTTACCAGTACAGTTTAGATAGTAGCGCTTTTGGGATGGATAGCATTTTTCAAAATGTAGATCTTGAAAATCACATTGTTACGACTATGGATGGAAATGGTTGTACCACTACAGATTCCGTGAATTTTGCAGAGGTGATAAATTTTGAAATTGTTTTTGCTGTAGCTAGGGCAGAATTATGTGTAGGAAATGAAGATGGACAAATTACCATTGTGGCGAATGCTACAGAGGAAGTGAATTATAGTTTAGATGACATTAATTATCAGGAGGATAATATATTTGCTGGCTTAGCTGCGGGGGACTATATTGTTTATGCAAAATCAGGGGATTGTATTGCTTCTGAAATGGTAACTATTCCTGCTGCGGAGGCAATTAGATTGGAACAAGTTATTCCCCAAATTGCGCTTTGTGAGGGGGATAATGATGGACAATTAACCGTCATGGTTGCTGGAGGAATTGCTCCCTATACTTATAAATTAGACCAAGCTACTTTTCAAAATTCGCCTATTTTTAGTAACCTAACACAAGGTATTTATACGCTAACTGTTAAGGATTCTAATCAATGCGAACAAATTTTTACAGATATAATTTTACCTGGCCCTGTTCGATTAGACCCTGAGTGTACGGTTAGCCAGCATGTATCCACAGAAGGCGGCTCAGATGGCATCGCAACAATGATTATTTTTGGTGGGGTGCCGCCTTATAATGTGCAATTGATTGATGCGGGATTTAATAATATTGTTTCTTTAGATGGACTAGTTTCATTTAATAATATACCCGCAGGAGATTACGCTGTTGAAGTAAGGGATGCTAATAATTGTATGAGTATTTGTGAATTCACCATCGAAGAACCACAATGTGATTTTTCGATTGACCATACTCAAATCAATGCGACTTGTTTTGATTCTTTAAATGGAATAATTAACCTACTCATTCCCACAGAAAATTCACCCTTGACCATTAATTGGTCAGATACGATTTATAATGGCTTACAAGATTTGACTGGATTAACTTCAGGGGAATATAGCGTAACTGTTACAGATGCCTTAGGTTGTATAGATAGTGCCGCCATCACGATTACTAAACCTGCGCCGCTAAATGTGTCCATTGAAACGGAAAAATCAATAATATGTGCGCAAGATTCTACTGAATTAACATTAACAAGGTCATACACTAATTACTCTTGGTCAAACGGTGGAGATTCCGCCACGACTACTGTTTACGAAACGGGGAATTATCAAGTCATCGTTGAGAATGAAATGGGCTGTATCGCTACGGATGAAATTGCTATTACCGTCATTAAACAAGATACTATTTTAGAAACTAGATATACTTGTGACGCTATGAATATCGGTACTTTTACGACCGAAGAAAGAAATGAAAATGGCTGTAATAATATCATTCTCAGAACTTTTGAACTGGCTCGAAAAGATACTACGCTTATCGAAAGGACTACTTGTAGTCCTGCTGACTCAGGTATGTTTCAAGTTATATTGCCCAATGTGCTTGGTTGTGATAGCCTGGTTATTACCACCGTTCAATTACTACGATTAGATACCACTTACCAAACTTTAATTACTTGTAATCGCGATGAAATTGGGATTAAGGAGACTGTTTTGCTAAACCAATTTGGTTGTGATAGTTTATTGGTTATCGAAACTATATTCGATGAAAATTTGCTACAATCTTTTAATACTAGGTTCTCTTGTAACCTACTAGAAGTTGGGTTAGACACAGCTATTGTTAAAACAATTGCAGGTTGCGATAGTTTGATTATTACCACCGTTCAATTACTACGATTAGATACGACTTACCAAACCTTAATTAGTTGTAATCGCAATGAAATTGGGATAAAGGAGGCTATTTTGCCAAACCAATTTGGTTGTGATAGTTTATTGGTTATTGAAACTATATTCGATGAAAATTTGCCACAATCTTTTAATACTAGATTTACTTGTAACAAACTAGAAGTTGGGTTAGACACGGCTTTTGTTAAAACAGTTGCAGGTTGCGATAGTTTAAGCATTACAGAAACAATTGCTACTATTTCTGAGCCCACATTATTAACAGCCACGACTTGTGAACCGGCGGATGTTGGTATAGATACCCTTAGCTTAACCGATGAATTTTTATGTGATAGTTTAGTAATTACGACAACTAGTTTAAATCTTAGTCATGCCTTTTTATTTACGGAAGCAAGTTGTAATCCAGAAGATACAGGAATGGTCATTCAATCTTTCTTGAATCAATTTGGTTGTGATAGTATTATTACGACCCATACAATTTTAAATCCAGCTTTTGAGTGCCAATTTGGTTTTTCTGTACTAGCAGATGGCGTATGTTCGGATGCCATTGTAGGCACTATTCAAATAAATATTAATACAGAAAACGAATCTTTTAATTATTATGTATTGCCCGATTTTTCTATAGATACTTTGCAGAGTGGTCTCCTTATTAAGGACGAAACGGTATTGACCAATATTCCCATTGGACAATACTCAATTTTATTGGTGAATGAAAAAGGTTTTGAAAGTTGGCAAAGATTCAGCATTACCCAATTGGCCCCACTCTCCATCAATGGACGATTTTCAGACTATAATGGTTTTGCGATTAGTTGTCTGGGCAAAATGGATGGAAGTATTGATTTGGAAATCAGTAATGGGGAAGCGCCCTATACTTACCTTTGGGAAGATGGTAGTACGACAAAAGAATTACAAAATTTAGCGATTGGCAATTATACCGTCACCGTCACGGATGCCAATAGTTGCTCCAATACCGCTACTTTTAATTTAGCAACTAATGAAGCATTAAGTGTGGAGGTTCAAACAAGCAATACAAGCTGTTTTGTAGGTGGGGAGATAGGACAGTTAGTGATTACGGAATTATTGAATGCCAACGGGTCAGCTGAATATTCTTTAGATGGTAGTTTATTTCAACCAATTGGTCCACTCCCTTTCGCTATAGAAAATCTTCGGGTAGGAACTGCTGAGTTATATGTACAAGATGAAAATGATTGCCAAACAAGTACCAATTTCACCATACCAATAGCTACGGACAATCAATTGACTTTGGGCGAGGACCAAAATTTATTACTAGGAGATAGTTTAATTTTAATCCCCGAAGCTAATTTTGATATTGTTCGTTTTGAATGGACAGCTACCGCACCGCTAACTTGTACGGATTGTTCCACGATTCGGCTGCTTCCAACAGCAGATGGGCAATATACGCTCACTGCCTATCAAGCAAATGGCTGTAGTTTAACCGCCTCTGTTATGGTTCGTTTAAGAAAAGAAAATCTAGTTTTTATACCTAATGTATTTAGCCCAAATGATGATGGAATCAACGATATTTATCAAATTTTTCCAAGCCAATCAGTTAGCCGTATCAATCAGTTTCAAGTATTTGACTATGAAGGTCGTTTAATGCATCAAGTCAATAATCGGGCGCCAAATGATGGGTCAATTGGTTGGGATGGCCGTTTTAATGGACGAAAAATGGTGCCTGCTGTTTTCGTAGTTTTGGTTGAGGTAACATTATTGGATGGAACTAAAGAGCAGTATAGAGAAACGGTGACATTGATAGAATAGGAGATTGGAAATTATATGTAATTTTGCAAGAAATTACTAGATCTAACTTCCTCTATGTATCGACTGTTTATCTGTTTGTTTTTTATCCTGCTTTCCAAAAATATCACTGCTCAACCCATTGATACCACACTCCAATTACAAATCGTAGAAGTTAAAGCTCCACGTCTACAATCTTTCCAAACAGGAAAAAAGAGAACCACCTTCGATACTTTCCAAAAATTGACTACTTCCACGCAAGATTTAGGAGAAGCATTAAACCTGCATACGCCTATTTTTATTAAAAATTATGGGCCAGGACGTTTAGCAACGACCGCAATTAGAGGAGCGAGTGCCAGCCAAACTGCCGTTATTTGGAATGGATTTAATATCAATAGTCCAATGTTAGGGCAGACCGATTTTTCCTTAATTCCTGCTTTTTTTATAGATGAAATTGGCGTAGAATATGGAAGTAATAGTACTTCTTGGGGAAGTGGGGCAATTGGAGGGTCTATTATTTTGACCAATAAAAACCAATTTAACCAAGGTTGGCAAGGGGAATGGGAAAGCAAGATAGGCAGTTTTGGCAATTTTTTTAATGGTATTGGAACTAATTTTAGTACAGACCATTTTACGAGTACGACCAAAGTTTTTTACCAAACTGGAAAAAATGATTTTCCTATCAAAAACGGACAATCGGATAAATTGACGCATGCAGAAATAAATAAGTGGGGTATTTTACAAAAAAATGGATTCAAAATAAAAAATAATCAACAATTAGACTTGGCGGTTTGGTATCAAACGGCTGATAGAAACTTACCTCCTACGCTAGTACAAAAAACGAGTGTTGCCGAACAAGCAGATGAATCTTTAAGAACGACGATTAATTGGAAATATATCGGCAATCAATCTATGCTACAAATTAGAAATGGGTTATTTTATGAACGACTATTTTTTCAAGATGCCACCGCAGGAATTGATGCTCAGAGTCGAACTTGGACGAATCGGAGTGAAGTAGAATGGACAAATACGATTACTAAACAACATGCCATTAATGTAGGCGCTAATTATGCTTATCTAAAAGCCAATTCTACTGGTTATGATAATGAATCGCCTACCCAAAATAGAGCGGCGGTTTTTGCCATGTATCATTGGAAAAATGCCAGTGAAAAATGGGTAACTCAATTAGCGGTTCGCCAAGAATGGATAGCGGGTAATGCCACGCCTTTTATTCCTTCGGTTGGTTTTTTAGGGCAACTCAATAAAGAATTAGCCATCAATGGGACGATTGCTAAAAGTTATAGAGTACCGACTTTTAATGACTTATTTTGGCGTTTACAAGGCAATCAAAGTTTACTATCAGAAAATGGTTGGAATCAAGAACTAGGCTTGACCTATGCGATTGGGCAGCAATGGAATTTTGCGACAACTGCTTATAATCGAACCGTAGATAATTGGATACTTTGGCAACCAGAAAACGGTGTTTGGCGACCAAATAATTTATTAAAAGTATGGAGTAGAGGTCTAGAAAACACCCTAAAATGGCAAACAAAAATTAACGAATTACAACTCTATTTTTCCATACAATATGACTTGACACTTTCACAAAATCAAGAAGGTACTTCTGCCAATGCTGCTTCCGTTGGCAAACAATTAATCTATGTACCCAAACATAAATTGAATGCCAATTTAAAAGCGAGTTATAAAGATTGGACGCTTGTAATTTACCACCAATATACAGGAAAAGTATATACGCTGGTTGATAATTCAGACTTTCTACCCGCTTACCATTTAGACCATCTGCATATTTACAGAGCTTTCAAAACTAAAAAAATAGCAGGTAATGCTTTTGTAAAAATGAATAATATTTTGGGCATCAACTATCAGGTGATTGCACAATTTCCCTTACCTCAACAAAATTTTGAAATTGGTTGGCGAACGATTTTTAGCAAATAATTAGCAGTTTTTCTTCCTTTTAATGGTTAAAGTTGGTGAAAATCCTTGACCTTGGACTATACTCCAATGCTTAACTTGTTTCAAAAAATAGATTAATAGCGTCCTGTCAAGGAGATTGTGCGGCTACTTTTGAAAAAATTAAATAAGGCTTTATTATCTTGTGCAAAAAAAATGATGAATCACTTTTACTTTTTCTTATTGTCTTGTCTATTAGCTACTTCCTGCGCTGCCCAAAAACCGAACCTTGCCCAAAGGTTAGGTTATGCCAAAGATGCTAAATTATTAATCATTCATGCAGATGATTTGGGCGTATCTCATTCCGAAAATGCCGCTAGTATTGCTGCCTTTGAAAAAGGGATGGTCAACTCTGGGAGTATCATGGTGCCTTGTCCTTGGTTTCCAGAAATCGCCAATTATTCCAAGGCAAATCCAACGGCAGATTTAGGCTTGCATTTAACGCTAACAGCGGAGTGGGAGACCTATAAATGGGGACCAGTATCGCCCGATGTAGAAGTAGCTGGCCTAGTCAATGAGCAAGGTTTTTTATATGATAATTGTGCAGATGTTGTCCGAAAAGCAAGTGTAGCCGAAGTGGAGAAAGAATTGCGGGCACAAGTAGAACGAGCCATAGCATTCGGCGTAAATGTCAGTCATTTGGATAGCCACATGGGTTGCTTATTTAATCCAAAATATTTTGAAACTTATTTAAAAATTGGCAGGGAATACGGTTTGCCTTTATTAATTCCTGCCTCTGGTTTACAACAATTTCCTGCGATGGCAGAAAAGATATTGTCAACGGATATCGTCATAGACAATATATTTATGCTCAATCCACCCGACGCTCAAAAAGGGGCAGCAACCTATTACGCACAGCAACTAAAAGACCTACCAGCAGGCGTCAGCGAGATGATTATCCATGTGGCTTATGATGATTCAGAAATGCAGGCAGTTACCATTAATCATCCTGACTTTGGGGCAGCTTGGCGACAAGTAGATTTTGATTATTTTACAAGTGAGGCATGTCGAAAAATTTTAAAAGAAGAAGGAATCCAGTTGATTACTTGGAGGGATTTGAAGGGGTTGATTAAAAATTAGTTATGGCTTTAAATCATGGTGATTTTCGAAATCACCATGATTTAGCAAACAATTTAACTCATGTTTTCTAATAAAAACTTCAACTTTTGGGTCAATTATCTAAAATGCATCAGCTTGTTTTTTGCTTTTATGGGTGTAGTATGGGCTATAGTAGGTTCTTTTGACCCTTTTGGTATTTATGATAGCTATTTTGCCCAAACTTTTTGGGGAACAGCTATTTTACCTAAAGATGCTCAAATAGCGACTCAATTCTTATTAGTTCCATTGGGTGCAACTAACGCAGGCTATTTTATTCTACAATATTTCATTGCGAAACACGCTTTTGCCAAAAGGGAGTTATGGGCATATCAAGCAATAGTTACTGGCTTTCTTTTTTGGTTTATTTTAGATTCAGCGATGTGTCTATTTTATAGCGGTTATTTCAATATTTTAATAGCTAATATTCCTACTTTGATGGCTATGATGCCTATTTTTTTTACTCGGAGGTATTTTGTGGAGAGGTAGCAGGCACAAGATTATCCCCAACCGAAAGCTCACCAATACCATCTGCCCCTTCCCAAACCGTATTTACTCCAAAATAAATTTTCTTATTAAACCGCCTAAAAGTGGCTAAAGTCCGATTGGGTTCTTTGACAATTGCTGCTGTTTCTTGATTAATATTAGGTACATTACAACGCACACAACGATGAGTGATTTTAAAAGATTGACCCCCAATTTTTACGCTTGTCCATTCATCTTCCCCAAAAGGAGTGCCGCCAGTAAAAACTAGATTAGGGCGAAAACGATTCATAGAAACAGGGTTTTCCAAACGATTGTTTAAATCATCTAAACCTGCTTGTCCTGCAATTAAAATAGGCGCACCATCTGCAAAACTGACCAAATCTCTAGCGGTATTATATTTTTCCTTCATTCGGCGTTCTGCCGTATCAGGCATATAAACCAATTGACAATCTGTTTTTAATTGATGCTGAAACCATTGATTGATGGCAGCTGGCATTACTTGCGCTACACTAGAGATGCCCCAAACATCTACCGTTACTTCTTTGGTAAAATAAGTAGGCTGAGTTGGTAGCGCTAAAATATTTTCAGGTTGGTCTTTATGCCAAACAATCAATCTATTTCCTTTTATTCCAGTTCTCAATAAAGCCATTTGCCGAATCGTCCTTTGGGTCATAAATACGCCCTTATCATCAATTAACATAAATCGGCGGTCATTTTTAAGTCCTCTAATATCTAATTGAGTGGTGGTTAATTGGATACCGCCTAAAGATTTAATGGGATAAATATAAATTTCACTGAGCTGCATATAAAAAGATTAATTTATTTTAAAAATGGTTGGAAGGGTGCAAAGATAAAACATATAAGAGCATATTTTATTTTAGATTTAATACCAAATTCTAAACAAAATTATTCCGATACGCTTATAGATAAATGAACTCCATTTAAGCAGCTATCTTTATTACCAGATTTATTATTCTATAAATGTATTTTTCTTACAGCAATTTTAGTGTATTCTTATTAATCTTCTTTTGTCAAGGGGTTCTTTATGCTTTATTATTACTACAAAAAAGAATACAATTTCAAGACAAGGCTAGTGGTTGGTTAAGCCTATTTCTCTTTTTATGTGCGATGTACATTGCACCATTTATGCTCGGTTATGCTGGATGGTATAGTGATGAAGGGTATAGAAATTTTATGTTTTATGTACCCTTCCAACAATTGTTTTTGATAGGTCCAGTTATTTATTTTTATACGCAAAGTTTACTCAATCCATCATTCCTCCTATCAAAAGATAAGATACTTCATTTTCTTCCAGCCATAATCTATTTAATTTATAGCCTAATTGTATTTATTACCGACCAGTTAATACTAAAAACATATTATTTTTATGCAGATGAAAAGGATAAAGATTTTGACTTTTGGTATCAAATGACTGGTTTACTCTCTATGATTTATTATTTATCCTTAAGTTTAAAAGATTATTTGAAGTACAGAAAAAAAGCCTTCCAAGAGTTAAGTTTTGCCAATGATGTTTTATTTAAATGGGTACAACAATTCCTAATTGCCTTTCTGATTATTTTAATGCTGAGAATACTATTTTTTATGATAAATCCAGAGTGGGGGAATTTTGGTAATAAATTATGGTACTATGCCTGTTTTTCTATACTATTTACTTTCATTGCTATCAATGGCTATACGCATGCGGCACAAATTCGCCCGCTTTCTGCTGCCAATCAATTGATTAAACCGACTATTTTAAAGATTGAAAATCTATCAATATCGGAGCAAATAAATCAGCCCTTAGCTACTGAAAATTTAGATGTAAAGGAATGGCAAGACAAAATAAATAAGTTAGTAAGACAAGGCAAGATTTATGAAAACCCTAGATTAACAATAACAGATGTTGCCAATGCACTAGACCGTCCACCTAAACTGGTGTCTCGTATTATCAATGAAGGATTCCAACTAAATTTTAATGATTTCATTAATCAACATCGAACAGAAGCCGTCATTGAAAAATTTCAGCAAGGAGCACATGAAACGAAAACTTTACTTGCCATTGCTTATGAATGCGGTTTTAATTCTAAATCTACTTTTAATCGTGCTTTCAAGAAACATACCCAACTAACGCCTAAGCAATATCTAGAAAAAATGGCATAAATAAGTGCCAAATC
The DNA here is from genome assembly GCA_017857395.1 of Bacteroidota bacterium. GTDB lineage: Bacteria > Bacteroidota > Bacteroidia > Chitinophagales > Saprospiraceae > JAFMDF01. The sequence goes on from JAFMDF010000198.1 coordinate 15,624, forward strand.
ACGATTTGAAGCGATTTTATCTACCTAAGTTTTCATTTTTGTTTTTATTTACTCAACTGTTAATTATGAAATCATTCACTCTGTTATTCTTTTTAGGTGTTACGACTGCCTTATTCGCCCAACCTAATAACTTTCCTAACGTGGAACTTGATAACCTGATAGAGGCTAAAATAGAAGGCCTTGCTCCAGGTGTTGCGGTTGGTATTGTTAAAGATGGCGAAATTATTTATGAAAAATATATAGGCTATGCTAATTTATCGGATGATATAAAAAATACTGCTGAATCTCGTTTCAATATAGCTTCCAATGCCAAGCAATTTACGGCTATTTGTGTCTTAAATTTAGCGCTAGAAGGGAAGCTGTCGTTGAAAGATGATTTTCGAAAATACTTACCTCAATTTTATCCAGATATTCAAACACCCATTTTAATCGAACAATTAATTACTCATTCGAGTGGTATTCGAGACTTTTATGATTTATTGAGTTTAGAGGGAACTCCTTGGTGGAAAAGGGTCGGGTTGGATAATAAAGATGCCCTAAAGTTATTGGCTGCTCAAAAAGAACTCAATTTTCTTCCAGGAAGTGACTATGCTTATAGTAACTCCAATTATACTTTATTGACCGAATTAGTTAAAAAAGTTAGTGGACTTTCTTTTGATGCTTATTCGCAAATAATTTTCAAACAATTTGGCATGAATAGTACCCAGTTTTCTACTAATTATATGGAAGTGATACCTCATAAAACGCTTCCTTATAGTAATTGGGGAGATGGTCGATGGCAACAATATCCTATGGTGGTTGATTTGAATGGAGATGGTTTTTTATTTACGACCTTGCCCGACCAACTTAAATGGGAACAGGTCTTACAGACTAAAAATGTACTCGAAAATCAAAAGCAATTACTCCTTTCTAGTCAAGAGAAAATTAAAGGCGTATTTAACGAAAATTATGGTTTTGGGATAGAAATTAATGATTATAAAGGCTATCCAGTTGTGCAACATGCGGGTAGTACGGGAGCGTATGGGACGCATTTTTTACGCTTTCCTTCCCAAAATATTTCCATTGTAGTGATGGGGAATAACGGTAATATTGGATATACTCAATTGGCTAATAAAGTTGCCGATATAGTTCTTTCAATAAAAGAATCAACGGTAGAAAAGGACAATTACTTGCCAGAAGATTTTGGGCAACAAAAATCGTTGGGAGACCTCATTGGACTTTATCGTTCACAGGAAGGAGAAATTATTAAAATCTATGAAGAGGAGCAGCAATTGATATGGAAAATTCATAACCAAAACCAATTGACCCTACTGCATGAAAAAGGAAATCTTTATTCAGCTAAAGAAAATAAGGCAATGAAAGTATTGTTTTCTGGAGCAAAAAATAAGCGACAATTTACGGTGTTTTATCCAGGCACTACCCCTAGAAAGCATAAAGTAGT
>JAFMDF010000199.1 GCA_017857395.1 Bacteroidota bacterium
TCTTTGCTTTGCCATTTTCTCGTTTTTAGTATTGAGGGGTAAAGGTCGGGAAAATATCTGAGCCATGAAAAGAAAATCACTTAGTCGTTAGCAAAGTAGCCAACCATTGCCCTCGTTTCTTTTTACTAGTATCCATCCATTCGAGATACGCTTGTTGGGTATTTAGGTCATAGGTTTCCATAATCGCTTTTTTGCCTGCTGCGACTAGGATTAAGTCGTCTAAGTCACTTGCGGTTAGTAGGGTAGTTTGCGTTACTAGAAAAAGAGTATCCTGATTTGTCATGTGTACAAATTTAGGGTGGAGGAATGTGGTCTTATCAATAATATGACGAAGCAAAAGGGGGGATTCTTTCTGGTTGGTGCTTTTTTTTGTGCCTGTTAGTGCTAGTTCCCCACAACTTAATTACACTTTTACCTGATTCTTTTACTTTTTCCGTTTCCGAAACTCCCAAGGTGCAACCGCTGCACCATCCACCCAAAGGATAAGAGCGTAGGAAGGCGGTGATTCCTGTTTTTTTTACTGGAAATAATAATATATTAGATTTGGGTTTAATAGCGCCCCTTTTTGGCTAATACCATTTATTTTCAGGTTGGATAGAATTAGTATTAGGTAAATTTTATTTTCTGCTTGAAAAAAAGGCTTCGTTTTTTTTGGTCATTTGCGGTTGTTGCTCACAAACATATTACATTTTTTCCCAACCATTTTCTATATTACGACCGTAAACTAAAAAAACCGTTCCGAGATGAAGGTGAAAGCGCATCTGGGAACGGTTGAAAAAATAATTAAATCCAGTACAAATATACCACTTTTAGGCAAGTGCTCCTCTACTTAGACCTTCCTTTTTTCGTGGCTTTGGCTGGTTTTCTATAACCAAAAGAAGCATGCTGCGACCACTAGAAATACAATTTATCTTAATGGTTGGATTCGCATCAATGCCTCCTATTTATTGATATGAATACAGACCGAATAGATACAAATATTCAAGAACTCGTGGAAGGTTTCCAAAAGGAAACGTTTATCTATGAGTTTATGCGAGCCTACAATTTTCCAAAATCTACGGTTACCTTATTACAGAAAAAAAAACAGCAAACTAATGGAGCGGATAATGAAGTCCTCGTAAAAAAGAAATTCCTCTTTAAAGTATTGGATAAAGCCGCTCTTCAATCTGCCATGGACGATTACCAAGCCATGCCCAAGATTAAGTATGCCCCACGTTTCATTATTCTGACAGACTATACAACCATATTAGCCTACGATACTAAGACAGCGGAAAATCTCGAAACGACGCTCAAAGACCTTCCTAAAGAATTTACGTTCTTTTTGCCATTAGCAGGGATGGAAAAAACGGCTTATAAAGACGAAAATCCTGCGGATGTTAAGGCTGCCGAAAAGATGGCAAAGCTTTTTGATGAAATCAAAAAACAAAATCTAACCGAAGATGCTGCTGAAGTACATAGCCTAAATGTGTTCCTCTCTCGACTCTTGTTTTGCTTTTTTGCGGAGGATACTCATATTTTTGAGGATAATCAATTCACCAATAGCATAGGTTCGTATACTAATGAGGATGGTAGCGATTTGAGTGATTACCTCACGAAATTATTTGAGGTATTGAACCTTGCTAAACGACCTGCCACTTTACCAAAATATTTAGCCGCTTTTCCTTATGTGAATGGTGGCTTGTTCAAAGAAGTACATTCTACACCAAAATTTTCACGCAAAGCACGAAAAATACTGGTGGAATGCGGTAGTCTCGATTGGGCAGCTATAAATCCTGATATTTTTGGCTCGATGATACAAGCGGTGGTGACACCCGAACACCGAGGAGGACTAGGCATGCATTATACTTCGGTGCCGAATATTATGAAGGTGATTGAGCCATTATTTTTGAATGACCTTTATGAGGATTTTGAGAAAAACAAAAGTAAACTAAAGGACTTACAAAAACTTTTGTTGCGTTTATCCAACTTGAAAATATTTGACCCTGCTTGTGGTTCTGGTAATTTTCTGATTATTGCTTATAAAGCATTGCGGCAGTTGGAAATTAAGATTTTTAAGGCAATTGGCGCACTCAAAGGAACTTTGGGGTTGGGGCAACTGGGCTTTGGGACTGATTTCAACTCGGTCATTTCTCTTTCCCAATTTTATGGAATTGAGTTGGATGACTTTGCACATGAAGTGGCGAGTCTTTCGCTATGGCTAGCAGAACATCAGATGAACACGCTTTTTCGCAAGGAATTTGGACATACGAAACCTGCCTTGCCTTTACAAGATGGTGGACATATAGTGCAGGGGAATGCTTGCCGATTGGATTGGGAAGTAGTTTGTCCTAAGGAGAAAGGAAAGGAGATTTATATTTTGGGGAATCCACCTTATTTGGGTTTTAATATGCAATCGCCTAATCAAAAAGAAGATATTAAATCGGTTTTTTCAGATTTAAATAATCTAAAATTTTTTGATTATATAACTTGCTGGTTTATTAAGGCAACTAAATATATTGGTAGTAGAAGTAAGTTCGCTTTTGTGACAACTAATTCTATTTGTCAGGGTAATCAAGTACCAATTTTATGGACTCAAATTTTCAAATATAATGTAGAAATATTTTTTTCATATAGAGAGTTTACTTGGTCTAACAATGCAAAGCATAAAGCAGGAGTTATTTGCTCAATTATCGGTATTCGAGAAAAATCAAGCGAATCAAAATATTTATACGAAGAAGGTACACGTCAAAAAGTAAAAAATATTAATGCATATTTAAGTGATGGAGGAAACACAATTGTAATGAAAAGGCAAATACCTTTATCGGATTTCCCTAAAATTTCTACAGGTAATATTCCATATGATGGAGGTAATTTAATTTTATCTCCATTAGAAAAGGAAGAATTAGTTTCTAATTATCCTTCGGCTCAAACTTTTATAAAACAACTTTCAGGTTCTAAAGAATATATCAGGGGATTAGTTAGATACTGTTTATGGATAGAAGACAATGAAGTAGAAATTGCATTGAGTATAAATCCTATAGCGAAGAAAATCCAAATGGTTAGAGAGTCTAGGCTAAAAGGGGGCAAAATAGCAAAAAATTATGCGCATGTTCCTCATAGATTTTATATGACTAATAGGGCTAAGAAGATTCAAATTTTAATTCCTAGAGTTTCATCAATAAGAAGGAATTATATTCCAATGGGATTTCTTAATAGCGATGTAATAATTTCAGATTCTGCTCAAGCAATTTATGACCCTCCTTTTTACATATTTGGCATTGTCAATTCCCGAATTCATATGATGTGGGTCAAAACTGTGGCTGGAAGACTTAAAAGTGATTTTCGATATTCTGCGATTATGTGCTATAATACCTTCCCTTTCCCAAAAATAACCGAGACCCAAAAAGAAGAACTAGAAACCCATGTTTATAAAGTCCTAGAACAAAGAGAACAACACTCCGAAAAGACCCTAGCTCAACTTTACGACCCCAATAAAATGCCCGAAGGTTTACTAGCGGCACATCACGAATTAGACGTAGCAGTAGAACGCTGCTATCGCAAAGCCCCCTTTATCTCAGACGAAGAACGACTAGCTTATTTATTTAAGCTCTATGAAAAGATGATAGCGAATGAGGCGGCTAAAAACACCCTTTTTGCGAAAGCAGCTAAAAAACGAAAACAACAAAAAAAATCATAATCTAATGCCAGATTTAATCAAAGTCAATTACGAGCAAACGGGTAAAAGTACCAATACGGATGCCCTTGGAATGCGAGATATGCAAGCCCGTGCTTATGCTGCACGAGATGCCCAATATCTATTATTAAAATCGCCACCAGCATCGGGAAAATCTCGTGCTTTGATGTTTATTGCGCTCGATAAACTGCATCATCAAGGTATTAAAAAGGTGATTGTAGCAGTTCCCGAAAAATCTATTGGTGGTTCTTTTGGACCTACTGACTTAAAAAAGTATGGCTTTTTTGCCAATTGGTCTCCGCAAAACAAGTATAACCTTTGTACACCAGGCGGAGATGGTAGCAAAAGCAAAGTCCAAGCCTTCTTAAATTTTTTGGATAGCGATGCACAAATTTTGATTTGTACCCATGCCACCTTACGTTTTGCCTATCAAGCATTAGACGAAACCAAACTCAATGATACTTTATTAGCCATTGATGAATTCCATCATGTCTCTGCTGATGGTGAAAACCGTTTGGGGGAATTATTGAGAAGTATAATGGAAAACTCTTCGGCGCATTTAATAGCTATGACAGGTTCTTATTTTCGGGGCGATAGTGTACCTGTATTGCTACCTGAAGATGAGGAGAAATTTACCAAAGTGACTTATAACTATTACGAGCAATTGAATGGTTATGAGTATTTAAAATCGTTGGGCATTGGGTATCATTTTTATCAAGGGAAATACACAACTGCGATTAGCGAAATATTAGACACCGACAAAAAGACCATTCTCCATATACCAAGTGTGAATTCTGGTGAATCCACCAAAGAAAAATATAATGAAGTTGGATTCATTTTGGATAGTATTGGGGATGTAATTGAACAGGATTTTGAAACGGGAGTAATTACGGTTAAGCGGCACAAGGATGGCAAGTTATTGAAAGTAGCAGACTTGGTGAATGATACTCCTAAAGACAGAGAGAAAATAGTAACCTATCTCCGAAATATCCAGTCACTCGATGATATGGATTTGATTATTGCGTTGGGTATGGCAAAAGAAGGCTTTGATTGGGCCTATTGTGAACATGCTCTAACTGTAGGCTATCGAGGTTCATTGACGGAAGTGGTACAAATCATTGGGCGAGCCACCCGTGATAGCAATAACAAAACGCATGCTCAATTTACGAACCTCATTGCCCAACCCAATGCCGAAGATGCGACGGTAACAGTAGCGGTCAATAATATGCTAAAGGCGATTACTGCTTCCTTGTTGATGGAACAGGTATTGGCGCCGAGTTTTAAATTTAAACCTCGCCCTGATGGTGATAGGGAAATCACGAAACCGGGTGAACTAAAAATCAGAGGCTTAAAAAAGCCCTCGTCCAAACGAGTAGAGGCCATTATAGAATCAGATATTACTGACTTAAAAGCAACCATCTTACAGGATGAAGATATGAAAAAGACCATTTCGGGCGCAGTTGACCCCGAAATCATTAATAAGGTCATTATTCCAAAAATCATCCAGATTAAATACCCAGATTTAAGTGAAGCGGAAATAGAAGAAATAAGACAACATGTAGTGGTAGATTCGGTTACTCGTGGGGCAGCTATTACCCAGTCGGGCGATAAACGTTTTATCCGAATGGCAGATAAGTTCATCAATATCGAAGAATTGCATATTGATTTAATTGATAGTATCAATCCTTTTCAGCGAGCTTATGAAGTATTATCCAAGTCGGTGACAGCGCCCGTTTTGAAACTGATTCAAGAGGCAATAGAAAGTAAAAGGGTGAAAATGACGGAAGAAGAAGCCATTTTTTTATGGGATAAAATCAAAGCATTTATTCAGGAAAAACAAAGACATCCCGACATCAATGCTTTAGACCATTCAGAAAAAAGAATGGCGGAAGCTATCCTATATTTAAAAGAGCAAAAACGAAAAGCACAGGCAAATGGATAAGAAAAAGAAAACATTAGCCGATATTTTTGCTGATGATTTAGATGGTTTATTGAATAGTAAACCCGCTGCTCCTGCTGCCCGAACAGAAGATGAACGGCTAGTAGAGAAATTTGAGGAGGTTAATGCCTTTTTTAAACAACATAAGCGAGCACCAAAGGAAAGAAATGGCGTCCAAGAACATCAGCTATTTTCAAGACTAAAGGGCTTTAGAGAAAATGCCGCTAAAATAAAGCAACTAGAAAAATATGATATCTATGATTTATTAGGTGGAGCTATCCCCAAACCCTATCCATCAGCTCCTGAATTACCAAAGGTAGCCGAACCAGCTCCCAAATATATCCCTAAAGCGCAAGCTCCGCCAATAGTCATTAATTCAATAGATGATATTTTGAATAATGATGTATTAGGCATATTGGATAATGCAGGAGAAAGCATTTTTAAATTAACACATGTTCCTAAACCTAGCAAAAAGGAGGCACCAGATTATGTAGCCAGTAGAACCCCTTGCAAAGATTTTGAGCAGTTTGAGCCTGTTTTTTTGGAATGTCAAAAAGACCTCAGAGAAAAGAAACGACAGTTATTGCCTTTTGCCAATGAGCAACAAATCGGAAAGGGGAATTTCTTTGTGTTAAAAGGCATACTACTATACGTAGCAAAAGTAGGAAAACGCAAAAGAGTCAAAGGAAAACTCAATGCTAGGCTTCGCTTAATTTTTGAAAATGGAACAGAGTCAGATATGCTTTTACGTTCTCTCGCCACCGAATTGTATAAAGATGGGCGAAGAGTAACCGAACATGAAGAACGGTTATTAGACAACTTTAAAAATATCACTCCTGAAGATAAGCCAACAGGTTATATTTATGTCCTCCAATCTTTAAGCAATGACCCTCAAATAACGGCTATTAATAATCTCTATAAAATCGGTTATTCCAACACATCTGTTCCTGACCGTATCAAAAATGCTGCAAAAGAACCGACTTATCTAATGGCAGATGTCAGGATAGTCAGCATTTTTAAAGTGTTTAATGCTGAACCTCCAAAGTTGGAGTCCTTACTCCATCGCTTTTTTGGCAATGCTTGTTTGAATGTCGATTTGTATGATGGAGATGGTCGGCTATATCGACCACGAGAATGGTTTGTTGCACCTTTTGAGGTGATTGAGCAGGCAGTTCATTTTATTATGAATGGGGAGATAGTTGGGTTTCGGTATGATTTGGAGCGGGGGGAGATAGTGGGGCGGTGAAGTAATTTAAAAATTAAAAATATCGAAAAATAGGACTTATGAATGATAGCAAATTAATTGAAATAAAAAACCCGCCAAAAACAGTAAATCTGAATGTGTTTGGGTTTGATGAAGCAAGAAAAAATAATGGTAATTCTACCTCTTACATTACACATATTGACAGTATTTATGTAGGAAGTTTGCTTGATGACAGCATTTATGTAGGAAAAACACAACAGCAAGTTGACCAAATTAAGAGTCAAATCCAAGATTGTAAAGGTGCAATATCGAAAAGTGAAAATGATATAGATCATATTAAGACTGAAAGGGAAAAGTTGAGACTTAAAATTGAAGAATATACAGATAGATTAGAAACTTATCTTAGCGGAGGTGCTAATAAAGGAATTGTAGTGACTGTTATTGAGACGCCTAGCAAAGCTAGAACAATTATTTCTTCCTTCTTTTTATTAATGCTATCAATTTTCATTTTTTTCTTTTATGTGGCAGTAGTGTATAAAGCCCTTTTTATAAGCACAGCAGATATTGCAAATGCTTTAAAAAATGGAAACTGGGGGGTATCGCTTTTGCCTCAATGGGCAGAAGTAGTAAGCGCAATTAGAAATAATGCAATGGTTATTTTTGCACCTTTTATATTTTACGGTTTTGGCTATGCCATTCATATTTTATTAGAAGGGAAAAACAAGATAAAATACCTCTGGATTATACTAGTTTTAATAATTACGTTTGTTCTTGACTATTTATTGGCTGACCAAATACACAATAAAGTTCAATCCGCATTAAATTTGATGGGCATGGAGGGAAATGATAAATTTGAAGATGTTTTACTAGTCATAATCATGGGCTTTGTAGTATACATTATTTGGAGTGTTATATTTCATTATTGGATGGGAGAAATAGAAAAATGGAATATATCAGCAAGATTAGGCAAACTAATTCGCAATACACAGCAACGAAAAGATGATTTAGACAAAAAAATATCTAAAGCAGAAGGAGACGTAAACCTGAAACAAGGCGAAATTAAGGCATTAGAAGATTTAATTAATATAAATTCAATCCCCATGAATGAAATTGTTAAATCCATTAACCTATTTTCGCAAGGTTGGTTTAGATTTCTAGCTGCTGTACAAGATGAAGCATTAATGAATGATTGTAAAACAAAATTAGAAGATTTCAGAAAGAACAAAGGGCTTAATGTTCAATTAAAAACAATTTAAAATGCAGATTCTTCGGAAGGATACTTTACTTAGAATTAGCTATTCATGGCTTTTTCTTTCATTAGTTTTCATCTCATGTAGTGATGATCCCCCACCCACGCCACCGCCACCAGAAGTTAAATTTAACTATGTTGTATTGTTAGATCTATCAGATAGAATCTTGCAAAATGGACAGATTGAAAGCGACACCAACATAATTTCAGGGCTTTACGATTTATTTTTAGAGAAACTAAGGAATGAATTATACATTAATACAAAAGATGAATTTAAAATTTTAATAGCTGACCAAAATGGGCAGTTTCCTAATAATAAAATTTACGATATAGAAGATGAACTTTATATAAACATGGAGGATGTTCCCATTAGTGAAAAAGTAAAAATTAGAGAATCTAAGAGTAGTTATTTAAAAAAAGTAGGGGAGTTATATGCAGAAGCTCGATTTAGCGAAAAGCCAAATGATTATAAAGGAGCAAATATTTTGGGTTACTTAAAAAATGACTTTACAAACGATCGCATTAGTGGTGAAAACACGAGAAATTTTTTATTCATTTTGACGGACGGCTACCAATATGTAGCTAATAGAAAATATAATACTATTGATGATTGGGATAAAGTTACAGATTTATCTGGTGTAAGTGTTGCCGTGGTTGAACTTAATCCCTCTGGAAAAGAAGACGATAATGAATTAAATAGGATAAAGAATGCTTGGGAGAATTGGTTGACAAAAATGAATGTTGCTAATATTCTTTTACTAAATAAACAGGGAAATACAAGGGTAAAAAAGAAACTCATTGATTTTTTGTCAAAAAAAAAAGCACAAACTGAAAAGAGGAACTCAAATCTAAACGATAATGAAAGTGTCGGAGAATTTGTGAATACCAATTTTAAAAAAACTATAAAAAATCAAAAAATCAAGAAGAAAGATAATTCTAATAAACATGAAAGTATTCCCCCAAAAAAAAGTTTAAAAAAACAAGAAGATAACTTTACTATAAAGAATGAATTTCCGAAAATCATTTCTCAATTACCTGCAAAAATTTTTTATGCAGATTTTGATGCAGATGGATTAGGAGACCCGAATGAATCTATCTCTAGTGAACAAGCACCACCTAATTATACTATTCATGCAGGGGATAACTGCCCTACTAGAAAAGGAGAAAAAATGGCTGATGGTTGTCCGAAATTGAGTATTACCCCCCTAATAAATGAAATTTATATTGATAAAGCAATTACGTTTTCACTAGACTATCTAGCTGTAAAAGGAGATTTATACAATTGGAAATGTTTAAAGTGTAATGAGAAGGAATTATCTACTCATTCACCAAAGCAATCCCTCACTTTCTCAGAATTAGGTAGAGAATCGTTAAGTATTATTGTTAGTAACAACTCTGATAATTATAGAGCAAGCATAACACGAAATTTTAATGTAAAAATAAGTAGGAAATTAATCAAGGAATATCTAGATGATATTATTGGATTAAGTGATAAAAATACGCTTTCTAAAATTCTTGTTAAAGAATCAGAGAAAAAATTAGCATTACTAAAATCACTAGCCTCAAATTCCTGCACTATTGTTCATGGAGAAAATGAACATCCCATTATTGATGATGGTGCTTTATCTTCTTTTTTGATGATGGCTCAACTACCTAACATTAAGGATAAAATCACCTTATTAAGCCCAGAAAATTTTTATGTTGCGCGCATAAAATACGATGAAGTATCAGGAAAAATTCGTCAAATACAGCTAAGTAGGAAAAATTAAAGAACAGAGAAACTACACATCGAAACCATACAATAACCTAAAAAACAAAATTTTTCGATGTCGTACTATTTAATAAGAGTTGGAAGTGGCGCAATACACGCCGAAGAAGCCTATAAAAATAATTTCGTCGCTATTGACTGGGACGGGATAGATTCTTTAGACAATTATGACTCCTTTGAAGCTATCAAAAAAGTGTTGGGCAATCGCTACAAATATTCCCCTGCCCAATTGGGTATGGCAACGGGGCAAGTATTCCGTTTCGGTTGCGAAATGGAAGCGGGCGACATTGTTTTTATGCCTATGGGAGAAGGCAATTATGCCGTAGGTACAATTGATGCCTATTACTGGGAAGAAAAACCAAAAGGCAAATGCCCTTTTCTTCATCGTCGAAGTGTCACATGGGAAAAACGACTGTACTCCAAACGGGATATGTCCACTACGCTCTCTTATGGCATGGGGGCAATTATGACTTTATTTTCGCTGAATAAATATGCTGGCGAAATAGAAGCCCTATTATCAGGAGAAGAATACTCACCAGCGGAAAAACCGCTCCGAATTCGAGACCAGGTTATTATTCAATTAATGGAGCTGAACGGGAAGGAATTTGAGGAATTTGTCATGCACCTACTTAATGTAATAGGCTTTCATGCAGAAACTACGCAATATACCAATGACAAAGGCATTGATGTCGTCGGTATCTTGGATGCGGAAGGCTTGGCAGATATAACGGTACGAGTGCAAGTAAAGCGAAAGAGTGGAGCAATTGGTCGGCGAGTAGTCCAAGAGTTACGAGGAGCAGTCAATCGGGACGAGCATCCTTGTATCATTACTACGGGCGGTTTCCACAAAAACGCCATTATAGAAGCCGAAGACCAGAACAAAGTACCTGTAAAATTGGTGGATGGAGACGATTTAGCAGCCTTAGTCTTAAAACATTTCGATAATCTGGATGACCGATATAAAGTTTTATTAGCTATTCGCCGAAAACGAATCAATGTAGAGGACCAGTTTGAGTTAGCTCATTTAGATGAAGCTCCAGTAGCAACAAGTTCGCATAAAAAGGATGCCAGTTATCGCCATGCCGCTCGTCCCAAAGTAAAAGCGGATTTTGACACGATTATTTGCCCTGCCCAAAGAGAAGGCTTTGAACATGCCTTCTTAGACAAAAAAGCATGGTGGGCAATTCGTATCAATGACCAAAAAATAGCAGCCATAAAATACATCGCCATCTACCAAGTGGCCCCTATTTCTGCTATCACACATTATGGAGAAGTGGATAGAATCGAGCCGTATCAAGACGGCAAAAAGTATATTGTTTACCTGAAAGACGATTCTATTGAATTGGAGAAGCCGATTAAGTTGGGTAAAGATGTGAACCTTTCGCCGCAAGGTTCAAGGTACTCTACTTTGGAAAGGATAAAGAAGGCGAAGACTTTTAAGGAAGTATTTGGGTAATCATACATAAAATTTTATAGTCATGACTAGCGAAGAATTAGGAAAAAAACAAGTAGCTTTTTTTAAAGAATTGTCAGGGATTCGGAAAGACCTTAAGAAACTAGAAGATAGTCGAAGTAAATTCGTGAAAACATTTTCTGTGGATAAACTTCAAAATCTACCCGTTGAGCTATATGTATGTGGCACACAAAAACCTGCTAACTTTTGTAATTGGTTGGAAAGAGGTTTGCGAAGATTAGGGTCAATAGTTGGTTCTACCTCTTTTAAATTTGGGGTTTATTATGGGGTAGTAAAAGGGGATGATACGCCTAAATATCGGTTTGCCGAAAAATGGGGCAGCACTTATCAGGAAGCTTATGAAAATGTTTTAGCCACCATAATAGCCTTAATTCAAGATGGCGCTAAAAATGAAGTAGCAGGTATAAAAAACAATCGGCTTTCGCCAATGCTAAAAGGCAAAATTCTCAATATTTATTTTCCTGAAAAATATTTAAGTATTTTCTCTGAGACGCATCTAAATTATTACCTCGCTGATTTTGGTATTCCTCTTTTGAAGCATTATCATGTAGTGGAAAAAAGAGCTTTATTATTAGAGGTGAAAAATAAGGATGAGGTCATGGCTAAGTGGAGCAATTATGAGTTCTCTTATTTTTTGTACAGCCAGTTAGGTCGACCAGAAAAAAAAGAAATTCCTGAAGTATTAAAAAAATATATGCCTAAAGACTTCCCTCCGTTATCAAAGGTGAAGCCTGTATTTATCAATAAAAGCCTAGATGACCTTCCTCCCAAAAAATCTAAATCAGCGAGTAATACTAAATCAGGTTTTATAGATTTTGAAAAAAAGCATAAGCGGAATAGGAGAATAGGAGAAGTAGGGGAGCATATCGTATTGAAAAAAGAGAAAGCGTTCTTAATAGAGGCAGGTAGAAAAGATTTAGCAGAGAAAGTCCAGCATATTTCACAAGAAGAGACGGCTGCAGGTTTTGACATTTACTCTTTCTCAGAGGATGGAACACCAAAGAGGATTGAGGTTAAATCCACTACAGGTAAGCCGAATTCGATAATTTTTTATCTGTCCGCTAACGAGCTTAGAAAGTCAAAAGAACTAGATAATTATTATATTTATCTGGTTTTTGAAGTGGATACTTTGCAGCCTAAAATTCTGAGTATTAAAAACCCTTTTCAAAAAGCGAATGACAGGATTCAAATGACACCTACTGCTTATGCGGTTCGGATGAAGTTGAGGGATTAAGGTGGTTTTGTTTTTTAACAAAAAACTTATGATAATGAAAAGCTTACCGCTTACCCAATTAATATTGGCTCTTCTGTTTATCATTTCAATTCAAAATGATAGTAACGCACAAAATCAAATCGCCTTTTTACCCGATGGTACAAAAGTGGTTCTTTATGCCGATAAGACTTGGGATTATTTTGAAGGGTTATCTTATGAATTTGATTTTAATCAATTACAAGACAACCAAATTCCCGACTTCTTACGTCAAGGGATTAATGTAGATAAAACTGCGCTTAAAATCGCAGTAGAAATGTATCTGCAAGGTTGGCGATATACAATGCCTCGACCTAAAAGCAATCAAGCAAGGTGGGGTAATAAAGATGGTCGAACTACGTGGTGGCCAGGATATTGGTATAATGAAAAAACGCAAGAATATTCTCGAAAAACTCCTAATAAACAAGGTAATGGTTATTATGATGGGGACGAACAAGCGGATAAACCTTTTTATGAATATGGAGGAAGCCCTTCTTATCCATCTCGTATTCAATGGTTATTGTCTTCTAAACATGGTGTTAAACCAAATGGTAAAGTCATAGAAAAACCAATATTCAAAAGAAGAAGTAGTATGCAATATTAAAGACTAATTCAACATGAAAACGACAGAAAATAGATTTGGCTTTAGAAACAAAATAATACTACAAGCATCATGAAATACTACCTAGGCGTAACCGACAATAAATGGTTCAAATACCTATCCGAACGGCAAAACGAAGACATCAATTTTTGGCAACCAAGTGGTAGAACCAATTTCAAAGCCATCGTGCCAGGCGCACCCTTTTTATTCAAGCTAAAAAGTCCGCTAAATGCCATCGGAGGAATTGGTTTTTTTAGCTCGCACTCTATTTTACCTTTAGATGTAGCTTGGGATATTTTCGGGGAACGAAATGGATTAGGCTCTTTTTTCGAGTTCCGAAAAAAGATAGTTGCTTATAGAAGTAGCAATAATTCTTTTGCTGCCAATCCTAATGTTGGGTGTATCGTTTTGACGGACCCCATTTTCTTCAGAAAAGAAGATTGGATAGCAACGCCCCAAAATTGGGGCAGGTCAATCGTACAAGGTAAATCCTATAATACAACAGATGCCATCGGAGCGGCGCTATGGGAAAAAGTAGAAGCGACGCTAGAAAAATATCAATTATTCGCAAGGGAAGAAAGTATCAAAAGTCAGCTATTACTAGAACCACCATCTCCACAATATGGAAATAAATACCTTACCAAAGTGAGGTTAGGACAAGGTGCATTCAGAGTAAAAATAATGGATGCTTATAATCGACGCTGTGCCATTTCTGGAGAAAAGACCTTACCTGTTTTGGAGGCGGCACATATCAAAGCCTATGCAGAATCGGGTCCACATCATATTTCCAACGGGGTGTTTATGAGAGCAGACTTGCACAAGTTATTCGATGCGGGTTATATGACCATTACCAAGGATTATCGAGTAGAAGTTTCCAAGCAAATCAAAGAAGTCTTTGAAAATGGAAAAGACTACTATAAATACGAAGGAAAATCTTTAGCTATTTTACCCGAAAAAATAATAGATCAACCAAACGCTAATTACATCGACTGGCACAACTCGAATATATACAATGAATAACACCCTACTAACCTACTACACCACCGCCTTCCAATCCCTCAATCAAGGCAACACCGATTACGGTCCAGCCCCCCACAAACCCATCCTACTCCTATCCATCATCGACCAATTGGAGCAGCAAAAAATAATCACGGAACGAGTCGCCACCGACGAGCAACTAAAAGCCCAATTCCAGAAAAACTGGAATTTGCTAGTCAATACGGGTCACCGCTGCGATATCAATAATCCATTGTACCACCTCCAGAAAGAAGGCTTTTGGCGGGTCGTTAAAACGGATGGCGAACCTTTAGATCAAGCTAGAGGCATTAGTAAAATTGCCTATGGTTTATTAGATGCAGCGTTAGTTGAATTATTGGCAGCAGCCGAGTATCGGGCAGTCTTGCGAATGGTCATCCTCGACCGTTATTTTGAAACGACCCAAGCCAGTTACTTAACCCAAAATCCCTATCCTGCTTTTATCACAGCAATAACGGAACAAGTAACCGAAAGCCCGCAGCAACAAGACACGTATCGAGAAGCCTGGCGACTCGTCACAGGCTACGTCCGCAACCACAAATTCCGTATAGCCTTGATGCAAGCCTACAACTATACCTGCTGCATGTCTCGATTGCAGACGACACCAGATATTGGCATCATTGAAGCTTGTCACATTCGACCGCATGCGATTTCGGGCAATAGTCATATTAGCAATGGGATTCCGCTTTGTCGCAACTTGCATCGAGCGTTTGATAGTGGAGTGGTTAGTATTGATGATAAGTACCAGATTCTAATGCGTCCTAAAAATGAGTTCTCGGAATCGGCTTCTTTGTATGGGATTCGACAGTTGGTGGGGCAAGGGATAGTGTTGCCTCAGGAGGAGCGGTTTTATCCTTCTTTGGAGGCGTTGGGGTGGCATCGGGAGTGGTTTGGGTTTTGAGCGTTTTTTTCTTCAAAGTGATTAGATAGCTTGGTAAGATTATTGTGAGGTATTGGAGTGGGGGAGTAGCCTTAACAACCTTTAATAAATAGATAAAAAAACCATGGATTTTAGCAATATGACCGATAAGGAAAAATTACATCTTTTTCTGGAATCCATTCGACCCGAGTGTTTAGATTCTTCGACCTTCAGAGTGTGGTGGGAGACACGAGATGCTGCATGGAAATTAAAAAATAGTAACTTCTTAAATAAGACGCGCACCGCTTCCATAGAACTGTATAAAAGATTTAATAGGATGGGGAATATCTATGATGAGGTGAGAACTGATAAGGAGGTTATTCAACTGCTAAAAGATGCAGGAGACTTTGCCGTAGAAGACTGGATAGCGCCACTTTCAGGTGCCGAAATAGAAAATTTTGCAAGTAACAGTTTTTATATACTCGAATTGCTCAGTTACGAACGGGCGGATTGGTTTGTTAAAATATTTGCTTATTGGCCAGAGGTAGAGCCAGAGATATTGGATAAAGAGTTCGGGAAGCAGATGAAAAAGATGTTGTTGGAGGGGAATGGTTTTGATTGGAGGGATGAAAAATAAAACTTAGGAATAGGGAAAATAGGAAAGTATTAACTGGTTACTAGATAACTAAGAGCAATGTCTTCAAAAAAAGAGGGTAGAAAAATTACATTTTTCTACCCTCTTTTTTTGTTTGGCCCTCGCCCGTCGCATCGACGACGGGTTTAAAAATGACAGAATTTGCGACAATTGTCGCAAATTCTGTCATTTTCTTTAGAGGGTTTCTTTGCGGAGTCTTTGCGTGAAAATAAAACACGCAAAGAAAAATCAATTCTTAAAAACAGGCTTTTCCGCTTTCAAAACAAACCCCACCACCTTCTCCAAATCATCATCCATATAACACCGTTTCCAAAAATCCTCGTTAAAAATAACCCGAACCTCCTCGTTCCCAAAATCATCGACCCGAAAATCCAGCAACTCCGAACCGTTAAACTCGAAACAATCCGCATGATTCACAAAGAAATTCACATCATAAATCCCGTAGTCCTTACCATAAATCGTAAAAACCAAATTATCGCTTTTGACTTCTGCGGTAATTTGAATCGGCGCTTCCCCAATCTGGTTCGGGTATTCGGTGCCATCCACCAAGATAAACGGGTCTTGAATCGCTCGAAACGTGCCACTATATATATAGGTCTCGTCGGCGGGTACGGGCCCGTTAGGTGCTGGTTGGCAGCATACAAGTAGCAGTAAAAAATAAAGGATGAACGAGCGAACCCGAAGGATGAACGAACAAAAGAGTCCTAGAGGACTGTTTTGTGAAGAGAACCGTGAAACGGGTGGGCAAGTCCTGTGGACATTTAGCGGAGTGAACCGCAAAGCGGATGGGAAGGCATTGTGTTTCATAGAATTTAAATTACTGGTTTTCTATAATTTTTATGTTCGGGTGTCGCTACTGGACCAATATAGAAAAGGGCTCGAACTTCGGTTTCTTTTAGTCTCAGATGGTTGCCATCATCAGTCACTACAAAATGAATCCCATAGAAAGGCGTATCAATGGCTTTAACAATAGCGTTCCCAACTTTGCGTCCATCTTTGGTTTGTAGAATCGTGTTAACTGGAATCATAGTTTAAGATTTTTCGATACAAATTTTCCAACCGTTTAAAAGGAAGGGTTGGAGTTCTACGGATTCAGCAATGTTTTGCCCAATCCAATACCCTCGCATCAGGAAGAGGGTGTTTTTCCGTTCTTGATATTGTTTGGCTTGTTTCCCAGAAAGGAAGATTCTGGCAATCAATCGCCTGTTAAAAAAGGCTTGCAACTGGATATATTCGTCTCGTTTCAAATAGACTTCGTCCCCTGCTTCTAGTTGCTGTTGGTCGAAAGGAATTTGAATCACGGTTTTGGGTCGCTTGTTTCGTTGCTGCTGGTAATAGGCTTTACGGCT
>JAFMDF010000200.1 GCA_017857395.1 Bacteroidota bacterium
GCATAACTCAAAAATACGGGGATTTTTTTTTCCTCGTTTGCACAGCCTAAGTTTAGCAACTCAATTAAAGACGACAGAGGAAGAGAAGTTAGCCTTACACAATGAATGGCAAAATGAGCTAAATGCATTAAACTTAAAATGGGAAAATAAGTACGGTGATTTATCTGCTAGATTTAAAAACCAAGAAGAAGAAATTCTATCTATCAATAATACTTGGAATTTAAAATGGAGCGATTACACATCTGAGTGGGAAGGCAAATATAATAGCTTATCTGCACAATCTACCAAGCAAGGAGATGAAGTAGAAAATATCAATAATGACTGGAATTTAAAATGGGATAATTATACCACAGAATGGGAAGGTAAGTATAGTGCTTTAGCAGCAGAAAAGGATGCAGAGATTGCGGACATTAATAATACTTGGAATTTAAAATGGAGCGATTACACATCTGAGTGGGAAGGTAAATATAGTGCCCTAGCAGCAGAAAAAGACGCAGAAATTATCAATCTTGATAGTAACTGGAATTTAAAATGGGACGACTATACCTCAGAATGGGAAGGTAAATACAATGCTTTAGTAGCAGAAAAAGATGCAGAGATTGTCAACCTTAATAGTAACTGGAATTTGAAATGGGACGACTATACCTCAGAATGGGAAAGCAAGTATAACACATTAGGTTCAGAGAAAGATGTAATTATCGGCAAATGGTCTAATAGATATGGACAATTAGATAAACTCTATAAAGAAACGGAACTTAAATTGGCAGAAAAGCCAACAGAAGTAGAGGTTATTAAAGAAGTAGAAGTCATTAAGGAAATTCCTGTAGAAATCATTAAAGAAGTAGAAGTGGTCAAGCAAATTGACATGAATATGCTAAAACAAATGATGGCGAATATGGGAACCATTGAAGAATCGAGACAAGTCATTGGTGAAACTAGAACTCAAGGAGAAAGTAAAATTGTAGAACGTCGAGAAGTTACAGAGATTAGACAGCCTGACAATTTAAAGAAAGTGGAAGGCATCGGTCCTAAAATTGAGGGGCTTTTAAATAAGGCAGGTATCCTTACTTGGAGGCAATTAAGCAATACTTCTGTTGCAGACATTAAAGCGATCTTAGAAGCCGCAGGAAAGCGTTATCAGATGCACGACCCAACCACTTGGCCACAACAAGCAGGAATGGCAGCAGATGGTGAATGGGAAGCATTGAAAAAATGGCAAGATGAGCTGGACGGAGGAAGATAAATAGTGAGGAGTTATTAGTGATGAATGATGAGTTTAAAAAACAGATTAATCAGTCACCAATAATTCTAAATAAAATAAAAGAAGTCATTTCAATTAATTTTGAGGTGGCTTTTTTATTTTATCAAGTAACTACTTGATAAATTGAGGCTGCTCCAACTTGAAATCTTCTAGCACTATTAACTGTCGAGTTAATAGTGCGTCAGCTAAAAAAATGATATTAAAATAATATTTAAAATCTCGGCTAGTTCGTCAAATCCGTTGTCTTCATTCATCCGTTGGTCTATTTTCTACCAACGGATGAATGAAGACAACGGATGATTATTAATTTTTCACCTGACTATCTAAATATTGGGAAGTTACTGGAAGATAGTACGAAAAATATTTAATAACGTACCTTTGTTTAAAGTTAAAATAATCGCAAAATGATAATTATAGAAGATAAGTTAGTAAGTGATGATGTTTTTGAAAAACAATTTATTTGCAACCTCAAAGCTTGCAAGGGAGCTTGTTGTTGGGAAGGTGATTATGGCGCGCCGCTAGAAGAAGCAGAAAAAACAACGTTGAACAATATCTATGAAGACATTAAATCCTTTTTATCACCAGCAGGTAGAAAAATAATTGAGGAGCAAGGAAAATATGTCTATTACGAAGGAAAAGGTGCTAATGAATGGGGGACTACTTTATTAGAAGGTTCAGCTTGTGCTTATATGACTTTAGAAAACGGAACTGCAAAATGTGGCATTGAAGCAGCGTATAATGCAGGCGTTACGGATTTCAAGAAACCAATTTCGTGTCACCTCTACCCTATTAGGGTTAGTGCTAATAAACAAACTGGATTCGAAGCCCTCAATTACGATGAGTGGGAAATTTGTTCTGCTGCTTGTGAATTAGGAGAAAAAGAGCAGGTTCCTGTTTATGAATTTTTAAAAGAAGCAATTATTAGAAAATATGGCGCAGATTTTTATGAACAAATGGAAGGCGCTGCTGGTTATTTAGAAGATGAGCGAGAAAAAGGGAATTAGTAGAAATAAATAAAGGAGACAATAATTAATATTACTATCTCCTTTAAGTCTGCAAAATACCTTCGTTTTTTGTCCGCTATAGTACTTCCTCGTCTTCGTCGAGGAATTTGTTAATAGCTTTGACCGCATTTGCAATCTTGGGGTATTCGATACTGTAGTGGATGAACTTGCCATCCCGTTGGGTGCCTACAAGACCTGCCATGCGCAAAATTCTGAGGTGCTGAGACGTAATAGATTGCTCAAGTTTGAGCGTATTATAGATTTTATTGACGTTAATTGTACCATTTTGGTCAATAAACGATAAAATCTTTAGTCTCAGCGGGTGGGCTAATGCCCGCAGAATTTCCGCAGAGGTCTGCAGTTTTTCATTATTAATGTTTACCCTAGCCTTTCTCATAGAACTCTTGGTTTAGTTGAAACAATTATTTACTTACAAGCAAATATGCCATTTTAAACCGATTTTTCAAAAAATATATACAAAAAAATGCTCTAAATCAACGGATTTAGAGCATTTTAGTTACATCAGGCATTAAAACACCTAATTTTGTCTTATGAGCTTGTTCTAAAGTGTATTGTTAGCATTTAATAAAAGCATTAATTTATCTAGTCTTTATGTAGTTAGGGAGGATTTATATAATTATAAATTTTTACCCGACCGTCAAAATCAATGGTTTAAAAAATGTAATTTGATAAATGTAAAATTTATTTATACGCCATAGTTTTTGATTAATTAGCTAATTCCTCTACTAAACGAGAGATTTGTGCCAACCTGTCTTTATCTAAAGAATAATAAATAAATTTACCGTGCCTATCAGTAGCAACAACTCCTGCACGACGTAAAATAGCCAAATGTTGAGAAGCAACAGATTGTTCTAATCGTAACTTGATATAAATATCAGTAACGGTCATACTTTGATTTTCTTCCAACAAGTCGATAATTCTTTGTCGTAATTTGTGATTGATTGCTCTTAATACTAATACTGCTTTTCTTAGTTCAGCATAATCTAATTGAATGTCAGCGGCAAGCCCCTTCTGTAGTGTAACAGTTTCGTTTTTCTGCTTTCTCATAACTATGTTTTGCAATTTAAAAAATTATTGAATATTTGATATCGTATATTCCAAATACGATGCCAAAATAATAAATTAAAGTTTTCTCTAAGCTATAAAGTTATTGAGAAAGAGTCAGAAATAAAAATTAAAATTTAAAAATGATAAAAATATATCATATCTACAAATAACGTATAATAGGTATATTGAAGGTGTTTTTTTAATAATAGCCCAATTTCTCCTAATTTAGCAACCTCATAATATTTTCTTAGGAGTCGTTATATTTGGCGGTTTTAAATAATCTGGTTCAAAATAAGCAACCGATTCAAACAGTTGAGCGTCAAAAGCACGGTGTGCAAGCAGCACTAAATGCCTAGCTGCACAAATAATTTCCGTAAAAATAAATTGTGGACTATCTATTACCTTTTTAATCTTTTCAGCACCATTTCCCGAAAAAACAATCGTTTTCTCGGCATTTAGTGCTGCTTCAAAGGCTGTTTCATCTAAAATTAAAGGTTGCATCGGTAATGTACAAGCCATTCCTTCGTCATAGAAAGCCGTATAAACCTCCATTCTACGCGCATCTATCATAGGCGCATATATAGCGCCTTGCGCTACTTTAGAGGCCGCTAAGGCTAACGATTCTAATGTGTTTACGGCAATTAATGGTTTGTCTAAAGCATAACACATTCCCTTAGCAATAGAAGTACCTATTCGTAAAGAAGTATAAGAACCAGGTCCGCTACTAATGGCTATAGCATCTAAATTTTGCATCGGAATACCTGCCTCTGTTAAACAAGCTTCAATCATCAACGTTGTGTCTTTCGCATGGGAAAATGTAGCCGAACCATCCTTAGTTGCTATAACTTCTCCCCCATTACTCACACAAACGGACCCTATATCTGTAGCTGTTTCTATGTTTAAAATAATTGCCATCTGCAATATTACCAAATTAAGTAATAACTAAAAATAGTAGCTTTAGGAATTCTCCATTTTCAATAAAATAATTTTTCCCAGGTTGCGGGTTGCGAGTTTTTATAGAAGTAATTTGTATTTAAATATCTTTCTTTCTACATCTTTTATTCGAGTATTAAACAACATCCCGATTCACCTCGCAACCCGAATGGACAAACCGACAACTCGTAACTCGCAACAACATCCCCATTTTAATTAAGTCTCGATTATATTTGTACAATTACCTACTTAATTAAAACTTCAAAAGCCGAAAAATCGTTAAAGTAGTATTAATAGTCGGACAAAGTGCAGTTTGGCGCTGTTTTAGAAGCAGTTATTTACGATATTTGTTGAAACCCTCTTTTCGGCAAGTGCAAAAGCTTGCAGCGATTAAATTACTGACCTCATCACATAAAATTAATAGCATAATGAACAAGTTATTTCTAATACTAACCATCTCCCTTTTATCCACAATAGGGGTAATAGCGCAAGGCATTGATTTTTTTCATGGCACTTGGGCAGAAGCCCTAGAAAAGTCAAAAGAAGCGGGTAAGCCCATCTTTGTAGATGCGTATGCGGTATGGTGTGGTCCTTGTAAACGAATGGCTAGAGAAGTTTTTACGCGCAAAGATGTCGGCGATTTTTATAATGCTAATTTCATTAATTTGAAAATTGACATGGAAAAAGAGGAAAATATCGTTTTCCGTCAAAAATATCCTGTTTCTGCTTTTCCAACACTGTTTTATATTAAAAACGACGGTGAGGTAATTCGTAAGGTCAAAGGGGCTCAAAAAGCAGAGAGTTTTATCCAATTAGGAAAATCTATTCTTTCAAAAATTGATTATAGTGCGGATTATATCAAAGAATATGAAAAAGGCAATCGAGACCCTGAGTTCATTTTAAAATACATTGAATCGCTGAATAAATCAAATAAGCCAAGTATCAAAATTGCCAATTTGTACTTAAAAAGTCAAACGGATTTGTCTTCGACTATTAATCAACAAATTATTTTTGCAGCCACTACCGAAGCTGACTCGAAAATATTCGACCAGTTAATCGCTAATAAAAAAAGTATTGAAAAAATTGTTGGCAAAGAAGCAGTAGCAGCAAAAATTGAAAAAGCTTGCAAAGCCACCGTTTTAAAAGCGATTGAGTATGAATTTCCAGATTTGCTAGAAGAAGCGACCGCAAAAATGAAAGCGCATTTACCTAAAAAAGCTGCTCGATTTGCAATTTTATCAGAATTAGATTTTTGCATAGCCATGGGCGACGCTAAAAAATATGCCAAATGCTGTAGTGATTATGTCAAAAAAGAAGCAAAAAACGATGACAAAGAATTGCACAAATTAGCCCAACAGATGGAAAGCAATTTCAAGAATGATGCAACCGTCATGAAGCAAGCAGAAAAAATTGCAAAAAAAGCATTGGATAAAAATGGCGAAATACTTGATTATCACTTAACTTACGCATCTATTTTAAGTTATAATGGTAAAAAAGCAGCAGCGCTTAAAATAGCCAATAATTCCTTAGATATTGCTCAACGACAAGGCGGTTTACAAAAAGTACATCGTTTGATTAAGCGAATCGAAGGGTAATATGCTAGTTGCTGGTTGCTGGTTAAAGACCAACAACAACCAGCAACCGACAACCAGCAACACACAAGTCATGAAAAATTATACAATTACGTTTTTGATAGGTTTTCTCTCCGTTTATAGCTTCGCCCAAGAAGGCATTAAGTTTTTAGACGCAGAGTTCGGAGAAGTTTTAGCTTTAGCAGAATTAGAAGGAAAATTAGTATTTGTAGATGCCTATACGGATTGGTGCGGCCCCTGCAAAAAAATGGATAAAGAGGTCTTTTCCAAAAAAGAAGTTGGTGATTTTTACAACACTAATTTTTTGAGTGTTAAAATTAACATGGAAAAAGGCGAGGGTATTGCCTTGGCAGAAAAATATTTAATTTTTGCTTATCCTTCTTTATTATTTGTCAATTATGATGGAACCGTAGCACATCGTTATGCTGGTTTTCAAGACCAAAAAGGTATGCTATCGTTAGGTGGACAAGCATTAGATGACGGCAATAATTTAGAAGCCTTAAGTAAGCAATATAAAGATGGAGAAAGAGGGGCAGATTTTCTATTAAAATACTTACAGGCAAGTTTTCAGGGGGCAGATGGAAATCATGTGAAAATTTTAGAAGATTATCTAGCGACTCAAGCTGATTGGAATACCTCCGAATCAAAAGAACTCCTTTTCAGTTTACTAGACCATCCCAACTCTAAATTATTTGACTATTTAGTACAAAATAAAACTCTTTTCGAAGAAATTTATGGCGCATCAACCGTCACCAATAAAATTCAAACTTTAGTTTATGAGTCCTTGAGTAAAGGAACGACCAAATTGGCAGATGCAGACCAATTATTCCGTAGAGCCTATCCTAAAGAGGCTAAGAAATTAGCTGCTCATTATAAAATGGTCTATTATCAACAGCAAGAAAATGGCAAGGGGTATGCGGAGGCAGCAATAGCCTATGTCAAAAATTTTCCAGCTATTGGTTTAGCAGAATTAAACGATATTTCTTGGGGCTTTTATGACATTGTAGAAGAGAAAAAATCGTTAAAAAAAGCCCTAAAATGGGCAAAAAAATCCGTACAAAAAGATAACTCCTACCTAAATAATGACACCTTAGCTTCTCTTTATCAAAAGATTGGAAAAAATGGAAAGGCCATTAAGATAGCTAATAAAGCTATAGCGATTGCTAAACTTTCAGGAGCAGATTATTCTGCGTCAACAGCATTAATTCGGGAGATTGAAGAAGGAGAAGTGAGAGAGTAAGTTTTTTGTTATGACCGAGAATAAATAGTCCAATTATGCTCGGTCATATCAAGTATTGAGTGTGTTTTTTTTGTAACCTTTAGTTAAAGTTAAGACCGATTTAATGTTTAGTGAAATCTTCTATTACTAGAAAAGAAATTTGAAGCGAGTACCACACCACCACCAATAGTGAAAGAACCTAATGCAATGTAAAGAATCAGCATGAGTAAATTTTTAAAGTTTGTGTTAAAAGATTAAGTTTAAGTTTAATTTTGGAATACGGTCGGAGAAACAATTTGCTGATGTTCGGATTTTAAATTGCAATAATTGCAATTTTGTGGTAAATGGTTAGATGAGGTTCTTATTATAGGATAAATGTAAGTACAATTATGCGTAATTCCAAAAGAAATTTACGCATTAGTTAAAAAAATATATCACATTGCTATTTTTTGTCATATTAAATGGGTTGATATCGGTTCTAGTAATTATCTTACGTTCAATATAACCAAAAAAGTAGATTTTTAGTAGATTATATACAAAAAAATAATAATTGACTTTAGTACTCATTACCATTTTTTATTTTGTGTGAGAACATTTGTTCATCTGATAAATATCATCTTTTTACTCAACACCGCTGTTTCCGTAATTAATACAGCAAGATAGATATTGCTTGAATTTGGAGTTGGCTCGAAAGTGTATTCGTAGTTGCCTTTGGTAAAATGGTCTTATCACAAATTACTTCTTTGATTACTGCTGTAGAACTTATTCTTTAATTGGCATGTAAACTAGCATTTAATTATAATAGGCCTTCCTCAACATAAAACACCCTGTTGAACAAACAGTAAAAAATATTTTTTTGTAAAAACATAATCCAAAATTAAATGAAAAAATTCACCTTTATTATCCTGTTTTTTTTGCCTAGATCATCTTCAAGGACAAATCCAATTTTGGGAAGGTTCTTTTCCGTAACCATCACAAATGCACGTTGCCTTAAGGGCAATGGTGGAACAATTAGAATTCAAAATTTTCTTGGTTATCTATTCAAATATTCCTTATCAATCAACCTTCTATTACATCTGATACTGTTGTTGAAAATTATCAAGATGCGATAATAGTATAAACATCAAAAAAGCGATAACCAACCAAAAGTCAATTATCGCTTTTTATATAAATGTCACCAAGCAAAGCTTAGTATTACAAAAATCACACCCCAGCAGCGGCCCGAATAACTGCCACCACATCAGGATTCAACAAAGTAGAAATATCTCCTAAATTACTAGCATCCCCAGAAGCAATTTTCCGCAAAATCCGTCGCATAATTTTACCAGAACGTGTCTTAGGCAAACCAGGCACCACTAACATTTTATCAGGCTTCGCAATCGGTCCAATTTCTCTGACGACTACATCTCTAACAGATTTTTCAAAATCCGCATCTCCGACCGTTCCTTCTTGCGCAATGATATAAGCAAAAATACCTTGTCCTTTTATATCATGTGGATAACCAACCACCGCAGATTCAATCACCGCAGGATGTTCGTTAATTGCATTTTCTACTTCGGCCGTTCCCATTCTATGTCCAGAAACATTGATGACATCATCTACTCTACCGATAATTCTTAGACGTCCCTCTGAATCTCTTCGACAGCCATCACCTGTGAAATACATATTATCGAAAGAGGAGAAATAAACTTGTCGGCAACGTTCGTGATCGCCATAAGTCGTCCGAATCATGGACGGCCAAGGGAATTTAATGCATAATAAACCTTCAACATCATTGCCTTCAACTAAGACCCCTTGGGAATCTACCAACACAGGTTGAACGCCTGGCAATGGATAAGAAGCATAACATGGTTTAGTATCAGTAATACCTGGTAAAGGCGTAATCATAATACCTCCCGTTTCGGTTTGCCACCAAGTATCTACGATGGGTGCATTCCCTTTTCCGACTTTTTCATTATACCAATTCCATGCTTCTTCATTAATCGGTTCCCCTACTGAACCAATGACTTTTAAATCGCTTAAATCATAGCCTTCTACAAATTGGTCGCCTTTTGCCATTAAGGCTCTAATCGCCGTTGGTGCGGTATAAAATTGATTGACTTTATGCTTTTCGCAAATTTGCCAAAATCTTCCTGCATCTGGATAAGTTGGGACACCTTCAAACATGACCGTCGTTGCTCCCGCTAAAAGTGGACCATAGACAATATAAGAATGTCCTGTAATCCAACCAATATCGGCGGTACACCAATAGACATCCCCATCTTCGTATTGAAAGACATTTTTAAAAGAGAAACAAGTATACACCATATATCCACCACAAGTATGCACGACCCCTTTTGGTTTTCCAGTAGAACCAGAAGTATACAAGATGAACAGCATATCTTCAGAGTTCATTGCGGCTGGTTTGCAATGCTTTTGTCTACGGTAAACCGCATCTGTCCACCATACATCACGAGCAGGTTCCCAATTTACTTTTCCGCCAGTATTTTTATGGACAATAACTGTTTCTACACTCGTACAACCTTGTAAAATAGCTTCATCTACCACTTGTTTGACTGGAATATTTTTTGTTCCTCTAGAGTTATAATCCGAACAAATCACCATTTTACAAGTCGCATCTTTGATTCTATCCGCCAAGGCGGTTGCTGAAAAACCTGCAAAAACGACAGAATGAATTGCCCCAATTCTAGCACAAGCTAAAACACCAATTGCTAACTCCGCCACCATTGGCATATAAAAACAAATTCTATCTCCTTTTTTGATTCCCTTCGCTCTCAAGGCATTGCCAAATCGACAAACTTCCTCGTATAACTCTCGGTAAGAATATTTTACCGTCTTTTGATTTGGGTCATTCGGTTCCCACAAAATAGCGGTTTGGTCGGCTCTATCTGCTAAATGACGGTCTAAACAATTTTCGGTAATGTTCATCTTACCGCCTTTAAACCACTCCACTTCTGGTTTTCTAAAATCCCAATTCAGCACTTCATCCCATTTCTTTTGCCATTGGAAGGTCTCCGCTTGCGCTGCCCAAAATTTTTCTGGGTTGTCGACGCTTTCTTGATAAACTTCTTTGTATTGTTTTAAAGACTTGATTTGCAAAGTCATACTTATATTTTTTACCCTTATTTGTTTTGAAATAAAAATTATTTTTAGTGGGTTAAAGGTAGAAAAGATTTAAGAAAAAGTATTAAATATTTAAGAAAATCTGAAAATGAATTATTCTTTCTTTTTTATAGGCTATCAGTTAAAAAAGGTAATAATCAATAAATTCAGAATTAATTGAAAGTATTGAATATTTTGATTAATTTTGGTTATTTAGAAAAGTATTATTCCATTATTTCCTTAATCCTTTAAATTATGACCGCAAAATATTTAATTATTTTTGGCAGCATCATTATACTACTTTTGGGTACTGCGCATCTATATTATACTTTTTTCACTTCCGCTTTTACCCCCAAAAATGTCAATTTTGTAAAAGACATGAAACAAGCGACTATTCCATTGGCTAAAGGTACGAACCTATGGAAAGCTTGGATTGGATTTAACGGTAGCCATAGTGCAGGGGCTATCTTTTTTGGTGCGATTAATATTTATTTGGTAATAAATTTTTTTTCCATTTATGAATCCGCTTACTTTTTACACTTTTTAAATCTTAGCCTATTATTTTTCTTTTTGTTTTTAGCTAAAAAGTATTGGTTTAGCACACCATTCAATGGTATTTTAGTGGCTTCTATTTGCTTTATTATAGCTTCTACTATGCTGCTCTTTTAACCTAAACTTGGGCACTCGATTGACTAAGTATCTTCTATTTTAGTAAAAAATTTAACTATGCTCTAAAAAAAATGTACTTTCGATGCAGCGGATGGATTAAAACTATTCAAATCGGGCTAAAAGTTGCAGAGGGTAGAGAAGCGAGACGAATCTCCAAAATCAGAAATAATGAATGAAGCCCTAATGAATTCCTATTTTATTGATAGGGTTTAATCTATAAACTCTTCTCGTTATTTTGAGTTAAATAAGTAGCATGCCAACGAAAAACCCTTATCAACTTGATTCTGCCTTTATAAAAGAAGCGCCAACCACTTTTCGGCAAAGATTAAAATTTCTTGGGCCTGGCTTTATTTTATCCGCCTCCATTGTTGGTTCAGGAGAATTAATCGCTACCACTACGCTAGGTGCGAAAGCTGGTTTTATTACCTTTTGGATAATTTTAGTTAGTTGTGTTATCAAAGTGGCTTTGCAATTAGAATTTGGAAAGCATACCATTCTTTATGGCGAAACTGCGATGATGGCTTTTAATAAATTACCTGGACCAAAATTTCGTGATGCCAGTTGGAGTATTTGGGCTTTATTAGGCATGATGATTATAAAATTTTCCCAATTAGGCGGAATTATTGGAGGCGTTGCCCTAACTCTAAATATCGCTTTTCCACAAATAAGTATTCCTGTGGGTGCTTTTCTGGCAGCAATTGGCGCTTCTTTACTAGTTTATAAAGGCTATTATAAATGGGTAGAACGCATTTCCATCCTAATGATCGGCCTTTTTACCATCCTTACTTTTACTTCTTTATATTTCTTGAGATATACAGAATTTGAGATAACTGGAGCGAATATTATTTCTGGTCTGACCCTTCAACTCCCTCCAGAAGCCATTATCATTGCTATTGGCGCATTCGGAATAACAGGAGTCGGTGGAGATGAAATTATCCACTATACTTATTGGTGTCTTGAAAAGGGATACGCCACTTTTACTGGTCCGTTTGAAGATACGGAAGCTTGGAGGAATCGAGCTAAAGGTTGGATAAAAGTCATGGAATTAGATGCTATTGTTGCTATGATTGTTTATACTGTTGTAACGGCCGCTTTTTATCTTTTAGGTGCGGCTATCTTACATCAAAGAGGCGATATTCCACAAGGATATGAGATGATTGAAACGCTTTCTAATATTTATACACAGTCTTTAGGAGAAGGCGCAAAAATGGTCTTTTTAATAGGCGCTTTGGTGGTCTTATTTTCTACCTTATTTTCTGGTTTAGCAGCATGGTCTCGACAATACACCGACATTTTTGGACAAATTGGTTTAATTGATTTTATGGATACCAAACAACGAAATCGCTCCATTGCCATCATTGCTTGGGTCTTCCCATTGCTATGGGCGATTTTATTTTTATACATCAAACAACCCGTTTTAATGGTTATTTTTGGAGGAATCATTACCTCTATTATCCTTTTTTTAGTCATCTTTGCAGCAATTCACTTTCGGTATTATCAATTAAGACCTGCTTTTAAACCTACTAGATTATATGATTTGTCTTTATGGTTAAGTATTATGGTGATTGGTTTACTAGGGATATACGGACTAATTGGATTATTGTAAGATTTAAATTTTACGGTTTAGCACAAAAACAAGCTAATGAATAGAAGAAAAGCCATTCAACAAACTGCCTATCTCCTTGGAGGTGCAGTTTCTGCTTCCATAATTACAGGCGTCATGAGCGGTTGCCAACCAAAAGGCGAACCCGATTGGACTCCTCAATTTTTGACCAAAGAACAAGCTGCCACTATCGGCGAAATAGCAGAGACGATTTTGCCAGAAACCGATACGCCAGGCGCTAAAAGTTTGCACTTGACGGAATTCATAGATTTGATGCTGAAAGAGGTCTTTAATGGCTATGAGCAATTGCAATTCCCTAGAGAACTCGCCAAATTTGAGGAAGAGTGCCAATTTTTTACAGGCAATAATTTTATAAACAGTTCCCCAGATGAGCGTCAAAAATTCTTAGTCTTGCATGAGAAAAAAGAGTTGACAAATCAAAAACAAACAGGCGAGAAGGCTTTTATTAGCAAAATAAAAGAACTCGTTTTAACAGGCTATTTCACTTCTGAGTATGCCATTACGGAATTGATGAATTATAATCCGATTCCTACGAAATTTGAAGGCTGTGTAGATATAGAAGGCTTAGCAAAAATTCAAGTCGGAATTGAAGGGCGGAGTGCTTAATTCAGTAGGCAGTAAACAGTCTGACGGCTGACAATAAATTTCATTTTATGGTCTGACAACGAAGTGGTCTGACCTCTAAATAAATAGTATGCAAGATAAAAATACATTCGACGTCATAGTAGTAGGTTCAGGCATCACAGGTGGCTGGGCAGCCAAAGAACTTTGTGAAAAAGGGTTAAAAACCTTAGTCATAGAAAGAGGGCGAACATTGGAACATGTTAAAGATTATCCGACTGCCAATACCCCAATTTGGGATTTACCGCATCGCAATCAACCAACCGCCGAAGATAGAGAAAACTACCCTGTTCAATCTACGGTTTACGCCTTTAATGAAGGAACTAAACATCTTTGGATAAATGACAAAGACCATCCTTATACGACGCCTCCTGACCAACCCTTCAACTGGCTTCGAGGAAATCATGTGGGCGGCAGGTCACTCATGTGGGGCCGACAAACTTATCGCTGGAGTGATTTGGATTTTGAAGCCAATGCTAAAGAAGGCATTGCAGTAGATTGGCCCATCCGTTATAAGGATATTGCGCCTTGGTACAGTTATGTAGAAAAATTTGTGGGCATCTCTGGGCAAGCTGAAAATTTAGCACAATTACCCGATAGCGAATTTTTGCCGCCAATGGATATGTTTTGTGTAGAGAAAAGGCTTAAAAAAAGCATTGAATCCAAATGGGCGAAACGAAGAATGACCATCGGGCGAGTAGCCAATTTAACTAAAGGACATAATGGTCGTTCCGCTTGTCAACATCGAAATTTATGCTATCGAGGTTGTCCTTACGGTGCGTATTTTAGTGCGCAGAGTGCTACGCTACCCGCAGCAGCAGCAACGGGGAATATGATTTTGCGCCCTGATTCGATGGTAGAATCTCTTTTATTTGATAAAGACAGTAGTAAAGCGACAGGTGTTAGGGTATTAGATACTAAAACGGGTAAAACAGTAGAATATAAAGCCAAGATCATCTTTTTATGTGCTTCTACTTTAGGCTCTACCCAAATTATGTTGCAATCAAAAAGTGACCGATTTCCAAATGGTTTTGCGAATGGAAGTGGAGAATTGGGACATAACTTAATGGACCATTTATTTAATCTCCACGCCTATGCGGACTTCGACGGAGACCTAGACAAATATTATACAGGGCAACGGCCTAATGGCATTTATATCCCTCGATTTAGAAATGTTTGGGATAAACATCCCGATTATTTAAGAGGCTTTGGTTTCCAAGGAAGTGCGAGTCGTGAAGGATGGGAAAGCAAAAAAGGACAACCTGGATTCGGTGCGGACTTCAAAAAATCTATTACAGCATTAGGCGGTTGGAAAATGGCTTTTTATGGCTTTGGAGAAATTCTACCTTACCACGATAATAAAGTACAACTCAATCCGAATAAATTTGATATCCACGGTTTACCTACTTTATATATTGAAACCAAATTGCGAGAAAATGAATTAGCTATGACGAAGGATATTCTAGCTACTGCCGAGGAAATGTTGTCCGTTGCAGGTGCTAAAAATATTAGAGTTTGGGATGGAAAAGCACCCATGGGTAGTGGCATTCACGAAATGGGGACGGCTAGAATGGGCAAAGACCCTAAAACTTCGGTTTTAAATAAATGGAATCAATGCCATGAGGCGAAAAATGTATTTGTAACCGATGGTTCTTGTATGACTTCGGCTTCTTGTGTGAATCCTTCTTTGACTTATATGGCTTTGACGGTTCGGGCGGTGGATTATGCGGTGAAGGAATTGAATAAGCAAAATTTGTAACTGTCAACCTACTTATTTCAATACGACTATTTTAGAATAGACCTCCAAGTTTTAAAAAAATTTGGAGGTCTAAAACAGCTATTTCAATCCTTCTTTATCAGCCTTAATCAATCTCTCATCTAAATCCACATCCTATTCCCTTCCTAAAATAATAACGCCTGCTTTTCTTGCTTAACAAAAGTCAGGATAGTTGTAATTTCTTACTCTTCTCCACCATCCGCCCAAAAGTTATTTAAAGCAACAGCACTATCTTCATTATGGTAATATTAGCCATCTAACGCCTCTCCATCATTAATACCCGAAGAATGAGGTAACAATATTCTAAAATATTATTGAGGATTCTAACAAGAAAAAATGAAAAATCTGCGTCTTTTTCACAATACAAAAGTCTTGGTTATAATTTTCTATTAATTGCCAAAAAAATTAATTTACTACATGCAGCATTTATTCAAAAGAATCACATTTTTATTAACTTTTAGCCACTTTCTCGTTTTATTAGTAGCTCAAGACGAGCCGATTTCAACTATTCATCCAATAGAATCTACTAAAAATCATTATGAAAGGCTACAAAAATTAAGTACGCTTCCTAACGAAGCATTCTCCACAATGGACACTTTGGCTTTTCCTCCTTCCATGTATAATAGTTATACTTTGGCAATGAGTCAATCAACGCCTTACTATCTTACCAATAACCAATTTGACTTTTTAAAAAAATCAGTCGCTTTTCCTGCAAATAGTTCCGACCAAACTAAAGCTGAATTGGATTTTTTATACGATTTACAGCAAAAACGAGCGCCTAAACAAGTGGAAAGAGTGATGCAATTAGCCAAAATTGGATATTGGCCCGTTGCGGATATTTTGCCAAGTCATCCATTTTATAAAGAGAATTTAGCTCATCTATTTTTTGAATGCCAAGAAATAGTTGGTGACCATTGTACCGCTACTAATTATCCCCATACCGCAAAATTATTAAAAGGCATTATGACCGATATGCGAAAAATGGAGTTTTCTGTTAAGTATCATTTATTACGAGCAAGACCTTATGAATTGGATAAAAGATTAAAACCATTACAAGTGATGGGCTCGCCTTCTTTTGCTAGTGGACATACGCTTTGGGCATATATTCAAGCCTACACTTTTAGTGAATTGATGCCCGATAAACGAGCTGATTTTTTAGCCATAGCTTATGAATTAGGTTTGTCGAGAGAAATCATGGCGGTACATTATCCAAGTGATGAGAAAACAGCTAGACAATTGGCACACAGGATGTTGGCGTTAATGTGGCAAACGGAAAAATTTCAAAATGACTTTCAAAAAGCGCAAGCAGAATGGAAGTAATAGATAAGGACACAGAGGGCACGAAGAAGACACAGAGGGCACAAAGTAAAGCTATTCTCTGAGAACTTTGTGTCTTCTCTGTGGTCTCTGTGTCCAAAAACACTATTAATAAATGACGTTATCTATAAGACCTTTAGTTTCCAAAGATTGGGTTGCCGTCAAAAACATCTACGAATTAGGCATTGCCACAGGCTTCGCCACTTTTGAAACAACCGCACCGAATTGGGAACAATGGAATAATAACCATCTTTCTTTTGGAAGACTAGTCGCTGTTTTAGAAAATGAAGTGATTGGATGGGCAGCATTGACCGCTGTTTCTAACCGATGTATCTACCAAGGGGTCGCAGAAGTAAGTATTTATGTTCACCCTAATCACGGTGGAAAAGGAGTTGGTCAACTATTAATGAAAAAACTTATCTTTGAAAGTGAAAAGAATGATATTTGGACTTTACACGCTTCCATTTTTAGCGAAAATATTGGGAGTATTACCCTTCATAAAAAAGTAGGCTTCCGAATGATTGGGTATCGAGAAAAAATAGGAAACCTAAAAGGCGTTTGGAAAGATAATGTTTTAATGGAACGAAGGAGCCGAGTAGTTGGAATTGATTAATCGGTATCAGTTCGACAATTTGAATTACTAAGCTTAAAATTCAGGAATTACAGATGATAATAAATAGTCATGAAAAAGTAGCAGAAATTTGGTTAAGCTCCAAAGATGGACTTTATAATTATGCCTTAAAACATACTAAGAATGAAGATATTGCGGCTGATATTACTCAACAAGTATTAATGAAAATTTATACCGCTAGGTTCGCTTAAAAAAAAGGATAAAAATAAAATTAAGAAAAGCAGGGC
>JAFMDF010000201.1 GCA_017857395.1 Bacteroidota bacterium
GAAAGAAATTGAAGAATATTAACTGCCGCTAACTTCTTGCGCAAACCACTAGAAGCCTAAGCTACTTCAAATTCAAATAATCCAACTCCAATTGAGCCACAGAAACAGGCACAACCCCAACTTTTTCACAAACCTGCCCACCAGCCAAATTAGCCAATTGCGCAATATCCACTAAAGGTAACTTTAAGGCAACTCCCAAAGCGGCTATGCTAATAACAGAGTCCCCTGCCCCGCATACATCCGCAATATTTCGAGGAATAGTCGGTAAGATATTTTGATGCGCTTGATCGCTATAAAAAATACCCTTATCAGAAAGGGTAATCAACGTTTTTGCATTATTCAATTCCGATTCCAGATAATTAGCCGCTTTCTTCAGGTCTTCTAAGTTAGCAGCACTCTGAAAAGGTAAATTATCATTGACTTCTTTTAGATTGGGTTTGAATAAAGTAGCTCGTTTGTAGGCATAGAAATTTTCATTTTTAGGATCTACTACGGTTGGAATATCTAATTTTAATGCGGCAAATAATACTTTTCGAATAATCGTATTTGATAAAACGCCTTTATTATAATCCTGAAAAAGGATGACATCAATATCACCATCTTCTACTACGCTAGTAAGCTTGTTTAGTAATTTATTTGTTGATGCTTTATCTAAATCAAACGTATCTTCTTCATCAAACCGTAGCATTTGCTGATTTTGTGCTAGCACCCTCGTTTTTACAGTAGTTCGACGATTAGTTGAGCAAAGTAAATGTTTAGTGGAAATATTTAGGGTTGATAGTATAGACAGCAATTTATCTCCTGCCTCATCCTTTCCTATGGTACTAAACAAAAGAGGCTTAGCCCCTAAAGCAGCTATATTTAAAGCAACATTTGCTGCTCCTCCAGGTCTATATATTTTATTGGATAAAGCGACGATTGGGACTGGTGCTTCTGGTGAAATACGGTCTACCCGACCATGTAAATAGCAATCTAGCATCACATCTCCGATAATCAAAACTTTAAGTCCTCGAAATTTAGATAGTGTTTCTTTTATGTCCAACATAAAGTATAGCCAAATGATTTTAATCTAAGAAAATTGTATGGTTGTAAAAATAGAATAGAGGACTTCTATAAAAGAAGGTAATTGGAGAAATGAGAAAGGAAAAGAAAAAGTGCCTTTAATGAGTGTTTGTCCCTATTGCTGCTAAATTAGTAAACAATTTGGATTTTGCAAAATTTTAAATTGAATTTAAAATATTTTTTTTATTCAAATAATTAATAATTTGTTTCGTGGCTCCTTTATTTTGCCAAGTATACTTCTTACAAATAGCTCCTATTTCAGTTCGGTTTTTTACTGTTTGTAATTGCTCAAACCAAAAAATCCAATCAGTAGTCGATTGCACACAAAAAGCCCCATTTGTATTGATTAAATCCACTGCTTCTGCAAAACGATGATATTTTGGGCCAAACGCAATAGGTATTCCAAATACGGCAGGTTCTAAGATATTATGAATACTTTTATCAAAACCACCGCCAATAAATACGGCGTCTGCATATTGATAGGAAGCGCTTAATTGCCCAATAGTATCTAATATGAAGATAGCATTTTCGTTAAAAGAAATGGGTCGATTTTTTTCAGAAAATCGATAAGTAGTTCTTGTAGATAGCGTTTCCAATTGCTGAATACTTCGGTCATCAATTTCGTGTGGAGCAATTAAAAAGCGCCAATTTTTGAGGTCATTTTTATCGGAAATTTCGGACAAGACATCAAAGAAAATTTGCAAGTCTTTTAAATGCGCACTACCAATAATAAGAAGGTTTCTATTCGCTTTAAATCTTTCTATTTCGGGAATAGATTTAGGTTCGGATGCTATCGCCACTACCCTATCAATTCGTGGGTCACCAGCTACCTCACAGTTATTTATACCATGAAGTCCTAACAGTTTTTTTGACGGTTCATCTTGTAAAAATAAGTAGTCAAATCCTTGAATTACCCCTAAATACCATTTAGCAAATTTCTTAAAAAAAAATTGATTGTCTCTAAAGACTCCCGCAATGAGGTAATGCTTAATTTTTCTCTTTTGCAACTCATTTAAATAAAAATACCAAAATTCATATTTTATAAAAAAAACAAGTGCTGGCTGAACAATAGTTAAAAATTGATTGGCATTTTTTGGTGTATCCAATGGTAAGTAAAAAACATAATCTGCTAATGGATAGTTTTTCCGAATTTCATAACCAGAAGGAGAAAAAAAAGTCAGTAGTATTTTATAATTAGGGTATCCTATTTTAAATTGTTCTATCAATGGTCTTCCTTGCTCAAACTCTCCTAAAGAAGCACAGTGCATCCAAATAATCGGTGCGTTTTCCGTCTCAAAAGCAGTTTTCAATTCTTTAAATAAATGTGTCCTTCCACTCACCCAAAGTCCAGCTTTAGGAGAAAAAAACGAAGCAAATCGAATCCCTAAAGCATATATTTGGATAATTATTCGATAAATAAAAATAGCTAATTGACGCATCATCAAACTTGTGGTAATTCTCTAATAGCTTTTCTTAAAAAGAAAAAACAAATGCCTGCGGATAAAACATCTGCAATTGGAAATGCAATCCAAACGCCTGTTAAATTATAAAATTGAGGCAGCAATAGAATCAATGGAATTAAACAAAAACCCTGTTTAGTCAAAGTAAGAAATAAAGCTGGAATTGCTTTTCCTATCGCTTGAAAATAGGCAGAACCAATCAATTGCATTAAAACAAGTGGCGTAGCCAAAAAACTTATCCGAATGGCAGGAACAGTCATCGCAATCAAATCAGCATCGGTAGTAAATAAACTAGCGATTTCTTCTGCAAAAATTAATATCACCGCAAAAAGGCATACGGCGATAATAGTGCCTGATTTGATGGCTAATTTAATCACTGATTTAACCCGATTCCAATTGCCTGCGCCATAATTAAATCCTGCAATTGGCAAAAATCCTTGTGTAATGCCCAATACTGGAAAGTTAGCAAACATACTAGCTCTTTGGATAATGCCATAAACAGAAACCGCCAGTTCTCCTCCAAAACTAAAAAGCGTATTATTTAAAACAATTGCCAAGATACTAATGACGCCTTGTCTAGCTAAAGTAACACCTCCCAAAGAGAAAATTTCTTTAACAAAAGAAAACTTTAATCCTAAATCTGCAAATTTGGGTGTCAATTCTGATTTCCCAGAAAAGAAGAACCAAAAAGTAAAAAGCCCACTAGCAATATAAGAAATAGTTGTTGCCCAAGCGGCTCCTGCTATCCCCCACTCGAACCAAATAATAAAAATGGGGTCTAAAATTAGGTTTAAAATAGCCGGAATCAACATCGTAAACATCGCTACTTTAGGCGCCCCCTCTGCTCGAATCACACTATTGGTCATCATTGCCCATGCCAAAAAGGGCACACCAAGTAAAATAATTCCGAAATAAGTCTTGGCATAAGGTAGAATTGTTCCTTTGCCACCAAACAAATTCAAAATACTATCTTGAAAAAAGTAGCCTATCGCTAAAAAAGTAAAGGCAAGTAATAAAGTAAGGGTTATTTGGTTGCCAAAAATATTTCTTGCTCTCTCTGTATCCTCTTCCCCCAAAGCTCTTGAAACCATAGAAGAACCGCCAATTCCAATGGCCATACCCGTACTAGAAATTAAAAAAGTAATCGGCAAAACAACGGTGATGGCGCCAATCGCTACCGCACCCACATATTGTCCGACAAATATCGTATCTACAATCATGTAAATCGACATCACCATAATACCAACAGAGGCAGGAACAGCTTGTTCCAGTAATAATTTACCTATAGGTGCTTGTCCTAATTTTTCAGATCGGGTCATATTTTCTATTTCGGCCTCAAAGTTACATTAATCAATGATTCTCTTAGTCCTAACGTTTAATTATTTTGCCTACTGATAAGGTTATCGAGCTCAAAATAACCTCATTTTACATAATTTCTATCTTTCTAGGTTTATGTGACTTTATTTTAGTAGAAATATACAAATTTCATTAAGCGCACCTAACAATACTAACATTTTATAAATCAGCAGTAAATACATAGCAAATAAAAAAATAAAATAAAAAATTATTAAAATTAAACATAGAAAGTTAACTTTTGTAAATCAATTATTACTTTTTATCTCCTAATTTTACGTCCGAGGCAAGCCTAAAGTTAACGGTTGTTAGTACATCCACTTCCCCTCTCAAATAACTTTTGGTACAAAATATTAGGCAAACAAAGAAACGAAAGAAATAAATGAGCATAACACAATACTCATTAGGGTATACCTCTATTAAATATTGGTTTTCAAGCCAACTTAATCAAAAAATTATATGCCATAGTAATTTTCACTATCCTATTACATATATTCTCTCTTCATTATTTTTTCAAATATCACTTATTACTCAAATTTAATTCGTCCAAAATCTAAAGGGATTTTAGGCTTGGCTAGTCGTGTTTATTTGACTATTAATTAAGAGAAACAAAGAGCTCATAGTGTCTTGTTTTAGTTAACATTACTTTATTCTATTTCGATTGAAAAATCTATGCTTAGGCAGTTGATGCAATCTCAATGAAGGTTAATTTTTTTTAATAAAGATATTGCCTTCATCGTTCAATCAAAAAATAGAAATCGAGTTGCCAGAAATTTCTGGCAACTTTTTTAGTAATTCTAATACCACAATACCAATAGAACTATGC
The DNA here is from genome assembly GCA_017857395.1 of Bacteroidota bacterium. Taxonomy (GTDB): domain Bacteria; phylum Bacteroidota; class Bacteroidia; order Chitinophagales; family Saprospiraceae; genus JAFMDF01. The sequence continues at coordinate 4,702 of JAFMDF010000201.1, forward strand.
CATTTTTTAATTAACAAAAAAAAAACATTAAAATATTGCGAATTAGCTTTATCGTTTGTAATTTAAGGTATCATTAAACGGCCTACCTACTTTGCACTCGAATATGCAACCAACAAATAAAAGATTACTTGAAACACGAATAAAACATCATGAACTTCACCAATCAATTTCAGAGCCGATTCCCATTTCTAATACCGAGTGACTTTGACGCTTTTCTATCTATTACGCATCATTCAAAATTCAAAAAAGGTGAAAAAATCATTGACTTTGGAGATAAAAAGAAAAAGCTAGTTATCCTTTTAAAGGGTATTGTCCGAGGATTTATCATTAATTATCAAGGTCGAGAATTAACTACTTTTTTATTTCAAGAAAACACAGCTTTTGCTGCTTATGAGCCGCTTATTCTAGAAAAACCTACCCACCATGCGTTTGAATGTTTGGAAAATTCTGAGGCGCTTCTTTTCGAATATAAAGATTTAGAAACATTAACGAACGCTAGTACTAGGATAAAAAAGGTCATGGATACTATTATCATGGATAGCTTATCGATTGCGCTCCAAAGAAATGAAAGTTTTATTAAGGAGAGTCCCGAAAAAAGATATCTGCAATTTATGGAAAAGCATAATGATTTATTAAGGAGAGTTTCCCAAAAACATATTGCCTCTTATTTGGGCATTACAGCGGTCTCCTTTTCTAGATTAAAGAAAAGAGTTTATATGCAGCAGGAGTGACCATTAAGCGTAGACAGTAGGCAGTTTAAAAATTGTTGCCAGTTTCCAGTTGCCTGTTATTTTAGAGTGAACAGGTAACCAGTAACCAGTAACAAAAATAAAGCTAATTAAATTGTCAATGATTTATAAATTATACTATTAATAGAATAACCATTCCACCTAATCTCTTGCAATAATATTAACCGTAGCTTGTTGCGTTCCTGTCATGACAACTTCTTGCAGGTTAACATGTTTTGGTTGAGTGGCCATAAAATAGATGACTTCTGCTACATCCTGCGCATTGATAGGCGTAAAATTCAGTGTACTAGATTCGTTTCGCTCATGCTTTATCATAGAAAATTCGGTGTCTTCAACATACCCAGGAGAGACTTGACTAACTCGAATATTATATTTGTGCAAGTCAATGCGCATAGCCTTCGTCAAAGCATCCACTGCATGTTTAGTCGCACAATAAACAGCATTATTAGGATAAACTTCTTTGCCTGCCAAGGAACAAACATTAATAATTTGACCTTTCCTTCTTTTAACCATATAAGGCGCTATTTCTCTAGTGACATATAGTAATCCTTTTATATTCGTATCTATCATACTATCCCAATGGCCTAATTCTCCTTCATGAATAGGCGTTTCTCCTTTAGCCAGGCCTGCGTTATTTATTAAAATATCAATAGCTTGCCATTCTTCTTCTAATTCTGCTAAAGCTGACTGCACCGCATTTGCATCTTTGATATCAAAGGGGAGCAATCTTACTTTTGCATCATGCTCTTTTTCAAACTGGTCTTTGAGTTGAAACAATCGAGAAAATCTTCTACCAGCTAGAATTAATTGATATCCTTCCTCCGCCAGTTTTATTGCCGTCGCTTTTCCAATACCTGAGGTTGCTCCAGTAATTAAGGCAATTTTTGCCTGCTCCTTCATCGGAAACACCTTTTTCTCTACGGTTTCTTCGAGGGGTGTATCTATGATTCCTGTATTGTCCCGTTCTTCAAATGGAAATTCAAATGAATCTGGTTCTGCTGATAAAATATTTTGAGGGGAAGCAATTTCTGTAATCCCTATATTTTCGGCTTTTTCAATAGTTGTAATGGATGCTCCTACATTTTCGGCTATGACCTCTAGCTCTTCATCAACAATATTTTGCGTAGCAATTTCCATCTCTTCCTGCGCAATAGCAAAGGCCTGATCATTAACCAAAGTTTTAAGTTCAGGGTTTACCATAGCTGCTCGTTCATAGTATTGTAAGGCAGTATTTCTATCTCCTTCATTATGATAAATAATGGCTAAATCATAATTAGCAAAGGGGTGCTCAGGAGCTTTTTCTAATACTGCTTCTAGGGAGTTAATTGCTTCGGTTTCTTGATCTAGTTCCTCCCCTTGCAATAAACCTAATTGGTATAAGGCATTAATATTATTTGGATTTTGGGTATAAGCTTTTTCAAAATAATTCGCTGCTGCAACGGGGTCTTCTTTTAAATGTCCTACTAACAACATTCCTAATTTATATGCTAGATTAGGGAACGATGGGTTTTCTTCATAAACTTTTTCATAATAATTTTTAGCGGTTAAATAATCCCTTTCCGCTTCCGCTAACTCCCCTAAAAAGAATTTAGCAGACAAATTATTTGGTTCTTGTTCTAATAAAATAGCCAATTGATCAGACGCATCTTTAAAGTTGTTTTGATATTGAGCTAAAAAGGCAGCGTATTGATATCTTACAGAAACAAATTCAGGTGCCTCAATTAAAATTTCTCTTAAAAAAGTTATTCCTTCTGCTTCTTTTCCTGCTTGAACAAGTGTATTAGCAGCTTCTAATACATCTAATTCGCTTAATTCTTCTTCCAATTCATCTGGTTCCTCTCCTTCATCCATAAAATAGCCCTCTAATTCTTCTTCTTCATCCATAAAAGAATCCTCTAACTTTTCTTTGATATCAGCTGACTCCTCCAGAAAAGAGGCTCCTTCTCTGTTGATAATTGTTTCGGATTCCTCTAATTCACTCAATAAATCCATTGAAGGTTGCGCAACCCCATCTTGCTCAGCCAAAGTTTCTACCGCCAAATTAGGTTTGTCTGTATAATCGTTGACTTGCTCAGGCACTGATTGTTGAGTGAGTCCTGAAAAATCACCTCCCATTAAATCATCAAGGGAAATCATTTCTTCTTCTTCTTCTTCTTCTTCTTCTTCTTCTTCTTCTTCTAAAGGTGTTTCCGTAGGAGTATTAGTCGGCAATTTACCTGCCAACTCCAAAGCTAATAATTCAGTATCCGTTAATGGTCTATCCGTCAAGTCTTCTTCCTCTTCCTCTAATGATTCAATTTCTTCCTCGGCAGTAGTCCATTCTGGGTCTGCCGCCATTAGCGCTTCAATATCTACTTCATCAGGATTCAATTCTTTAATCGGCGCTTTATGCAACATTTCCGTTTCCGCATCAACGTTATCTATCTCCATTTTTGAATCAGTGGACACCTTATCAATTAAATCTACCTCAACAGGCTGTTCTAATTTTTCTTTTTCAATAATTAGTTGCTCTATTGGCAAAAAACCATTCATTGGTTCATCGGTTACGATTTCCTTCATTACAACTGACTCTGTTATGGCTTCTTCTTTAATTGCTGGCGAACTATCCTTTTGTGTTGCCACAAATTCCGAATAAGCTGCTTCATCCCCAAAGTTTCTAAAAAATGCTTCAAAATTATTAGCAGAAAATTCTTCTAGTGTATAATAATTAGTATCTCTTAAATTTCTTAAATATTCTCCCACTTCAGAAGAAATACTTCTAACGATTTTCAATTTTTCTACAAAAACTTCTTCTTCGGCCTCTGGAATACTGCGTTTTAGTTTACGTAATTCTAAATATTTCTCTTGCCAGAAGTTCATATACTTAATGACATTACTCACCTTTTCAAATTCAGTAGGAACGGCAATTTGATTACCTGCTACATCCGTTGAAACGCCGTCAATAATAATTGGAATTACCTGTTCATTTTTTATTAACGCCTGTAAATAACTGAGTCCGTTTTGCAGACATACGCTTGATTTTAAAAAATTATCACTTATTATTAAAAAGCACGGATGATCTGCTACTACTATGTGTCGTTTTAGATTCTCCCCTAAAGGTAAATTACTTGCATTAATTAAGTTAAAACGCACATTAGCCTCGCTCAATCCATCGACTAATTTTGTTACAGTTATTTGATTATCAGCTATATAAGCAATATTTATTACCAATTGATTCATTTATTTTCTTATAAGTAAAGGTGATGATCCTAATTCCGTTCTCAATCCTACGGCTAATTTAATACCACTTTCTATAAAAAAAGTCATAAAATTTTAGAAAATCTAAAAATTCAACTTTATTCCCGCTAATGTACGGATTTTTTGTAGAAAGGGTTGATTCTTGAGTTGCTAAGAATAGACATTTAAATAGTTTGCAATCTCAATTTCAATTATAACCTCAATCTAAAAAATTTCAACTTCAATATCAATATCAATTTTAAACCTCCTTCGGAAGAAATTTCTACTTTTTGACCTTTCCGAAGCCTTCAACTTCAATTAATTAATGTAAAAAATACACTAAGTCTGCATGAATCCTTATATATTTGCAGCTTTAATAATTGTATAAACTAGAAAATGTTAAACGAAGTAAAATCCCGAAACTTTTCGGGGATTAAAGCCTGCCTTTTTGATTTGGATGGTGTTATTGTGGATACTGCAAAATATCACTTTAAAGCTTGGAAAAAAATGGCTAATGCCCTAGGTTTTGATTTCACTGAAAAAGAAAATGAGCAACTAAAAGGGGTTAGTCGAATGGATTCTATTAATCTAATTCTCAATTGGGGGGATATTTCTTTAACAGAAACAGAGAAATTAAAGTGGGCTAGTCAGAAAAATGATTGGTATCTAGAATTTCTACAAAAAATGGATAAAAAAGAAATTCTACCTGGCGCATTAGCATTTGTTCAAGACCTTCAAAAGAAGGGCATAAGAATAGCTTTGGGTTCTTCTAGTAAAAATGCGGTTTTGGCTTTATCAAAGGTAGAAATGTTGCATTATTTTGAAGCAATCATTGACGGTACAAAAACTACTCGAAGCAAACCTGATCCACAAGTTTTTCAAATGGGCGCAACTGCTTTAAGTTGTAAGCCATCAGAATGTATTGTATTTGAAGATGCAGAAAGCGGGGTCGCTGCTGCTTTAGCTGGTGGGTTTTATGCGGTTGGTATGGGTAGCCCAGATAACTTAGGTGCAGCTCATTTAGTTTTACCGTCCTTATCAGGCATTACCGTAGAAGACATTATTGCTAAAATAGTTTGACAACTACTATAAGGTTGCCATGTTACCGTGTTGCCATGTTTTATCACAACAAGGCAACACGGTAACATCGCAACAATACAAGTTAACCTGTCAAAGACTTATAAATTGTACCACTAGATTGATAAAGTTGTCAGCTATTCCCTCTAGTTTCCATACTAATACTTCCTATTTTTAATTCTATTTTCAAAATCACATTGATGAAGCAATATTTAAAACACGATGAGTGGTGTATAATTGAAGCCGGTTTTCAACCTGAATTGAACAGAATTTCTGAAAGCATTTTCAGTATTGGTAACGGTCGTATGGGACAAAGGGCCAATTTTGAAGAGAAATACAGCGGTGATACATTGCAAGGCAGCTATGTCGCGGGGGTCTATTATCCAGATAAAACAAAAGTAGGCTGGTGGAAAAATGGCTACCCAGAATACTTTGCTAAAGTATTAAATGCAACCAATTGGATTGGTATTGATATTGAAATAGGAAATGTTAGTCTAGATTTAGCTACCTGTAAAGTTAAAAATTTCACTAGGGTTTTAAATATGAAAGAGGGCTTTTTAGCTCGTTCTTTTGAAGCTACTTTGGAAGATGGAAAAAAATTAAAGGTAGCAGCTATTCGATTTTGCAGCATTGCAACAGATGAAATAGGCGCCATTAAATACTCCGTTACGCCCCTTAATTTTAGTGGTCAAATTAGTATTACCCCTTTCCTAAATGGGGATGTTAGAAATGAGGATGCCAATTGGGATGAAGATGGTTCTTTTTGGTTGCCTGTCTCTAAAGTAGTAAAAAGAAGACAAGCTTACGTCGTAACAGAAACTAAAAAGACGGCTTTCCAAGTGGCCACAGGTATGAAATTTGGCATTCATAAAAATGGTGCAGAAATCGTTTTTAAATCCAATAAAATTAAATCTGGTCTTTTTGTTGGTTCGGCGGTAGATGTATCTGTAAAAAAAGGAGACACGATTGATGTTTTTAAATATGCCGCTATCCTTTCTTCGGAGAATCACTCGAAAGAAGTCCTATTAGAAAACTGTGAACAAGAAGTAAAAAAAGCTTATAAAACAGGCTTCGATTCTTTATTAAAAGCCCAAAAAGTAGCTTGGGCAAAAAAATGGGAAGATAGTGATATAATCATTGAAGGAGACGTCGCTGCCCAACAAGGGATTCGATTCAATATTTTTCATTTAAATCAGACTTTTACAGGGGTAGATGAGCGTTTAAATATAGGTCCAAAAGGATTTACAGGTGAAAAATATGGCGGATCTACTTATTGGGACACAGAAGCTTATTGTTTACCATTCTACCTATCCACTACTGATGAAAAAGTAGCTCGAAATTTATTGATTTATCGGTATAAACATTTAGAAAAAGCAATAGAAAATGCTGCTAAATTAGGCTTTAAAGATGGCGCGGCCCTCTACCCTATGGTGACGATGAACGGGGAAGAATGCCATAACGAATGGGAAATAACCTTTGAAGAAATCCATAGAAATGGGGCAATTGCCTATGCTATTTATGACTATATCCGTTATACGGGCGACCAAGATTATTTAATTGATTATGGGTTAGAAGTTTTAATTGCTATTGCTCGATTTTGGGCACAAAGGGTTCATTTTTCTAATTTAAAGGGGCTTTATGTGATGCATGGCGTAACTGGTCCCAACGAGTATGATAATAATGTCAATAATAACTGGTACACGAATTACATTGCCACTTGGTGTATGCGTTATGCGGCTACAGCATTAAATTATGTCAAAAATAATAATAGCAAAAAGTATCAAAAATTAAGTAAAAAAATAGCTTTTAAGGAGCATGAAGAACTGGAAAACTGGGCCAATATCTGTGATAATATGTACTTACCAGAAGATACTGAATTAGGGGTATTTTTACAAGCAGATGGTTTTTTAGATAAAGATTTGCGGGCAGTTGATACTTTATTACCAGAAGATAAGCCACTTAATCAAAACTGGTCTTGGGATAGAATATTACGGTCTTGTTTCATCAAACAAGCGGATGTTTTGCAAGGCATTTACTTTTTTGAAGACCATTTTGACACCGCTGCGATTGAAAGAAATTTCAATTTTTATGAGCCTATGACGGTACATGAATCTTCACTTTCACCGTGTATTCATGTCATTTTAGCGGCGAAAACAGGCAATTACGATAAGGCGTATGAGATGTATTTGCAAACTGCCCGACTAGATTTAGATGATTATAATAATGATACAGAGGATGGCTTGCATATTACCAGCATGGCAGGAACGTGGTTATCTGTCATCAAAGGCATGGGTGGGATGCGTGTACTAAATGATGAATTGCATTTTCATCCATTTTTACCCGCCAAATGGAAAGGCTTTAGTTTCAAAATTCAATTCAGAGGGGCGACTATCCAAGTAAAGGTAAAGCGCAAAGGAACGACCTTACAAAATTTATCTAACAAAAAAATTAAGGTCAATTTAAATAATTCCGCTTATAAAATATCCGCACATCAGTCAATTTTTGTAAAAGCTTAAACAATTGGCTAGGAAGTTGCGAAGAAAAGTTATGAATGATAGATGAGGGCCTATATGGTTCAATTATCTAACATTCATAACTCACATTCAACAAAAAGTCATGAATTTTAAAATCTTTATCTTCTTATTTATAGCCACTTCTTTTTTTGCTTGCAAAGAAGCACCAAAAAAAACAGCGGAAGCTGAATCCCCTATCACAACTAAAGAAGTCATTCCTAAAATAGAATCAGAACCGATTCCTATTACCTCAAACGGGGAAGCACCTGTTCTTCAACAAGCAACACCTTTAACTGCTTATGCACAACAGTTTTACACTGGTGTTTATTGGCATTATGAAGCAGCGGTTGTCGTTAAAGACCTTGAAAAAGGCAAGGCGTATATAGGAAAATGGGTTAAATTGAATGCCGATAATACTTTAGAAACAGGTTTTTATGATGGTACAGTAACCAAAGGAAATTGGATGGTAGATGAGGGCAAAAATATACTTACCTTAGTAGAAAATGGTACACAGCCAGTTTATAGTGAGTGGAAAGTCAAAACTTCTTCTTCTTCAGATGCCATTATGATTTGGGTTGGGACGAAACGCTTTAATCAAAATAATACGCAAATAAAGATGATGCGGTATCTGGAAAAACCGACTAAGGTCCAGTAAGCACTACTAGCGTGTCAGATTTTTTCTAAAAATCACCTATTGCTATATTGATTGAGTTTAGCAACGCATTTTGCAAACATTTATAAAATAAGCTAAATTATCCACCTGAATAAGTACTAGATTTTCATTCATAAAATCATCCTTTTACAGGCTTAACATTAGTATTTTTTGACAAATCTAGAATTCGAAAAGAAGGTAGTGGAAAATCACAGAATAAATTAAAAATTTCTTTTGAGTTTTTATTTGATGAATTTTGATATAAAGCTTTAACAGATTTCACATAATTATTTAATTCCTCTTTACTGTCTTTGTGCCCAATATAAATGATATACTTTGAACCTCTTTTTTCTGCAAGAATAAATTCGTTAGCATGATATTCAAGGATTTTCTTAATCATATTGTCAAACTTCTTTTCTTCAGAATAAGTAACTAATCTAAAGGAATACCCTTTGGTGATAGAGGGATTAATTTGTACAATTTTTCCCGACTTTGACGAACAGGCAATCTCTGTTAAATCATCCGCAGATGCAAACCCTGTAAGTTCTGAGATTTGGTTGCCTCTTGCTTTCCGATAGTAGATAGTAGGTACCGTTAATTTCGTATTTGCTTCACAAACTTCATCCAGATTAACAAGAATTGGCGTATAATTACTACACAAACAATCCAGCAATTCTTTTGAATACAAAGTTTCGTCCTTCATTTTTCTGCTCTTCCACGATGAATCTTTGTAGGCATAAATGAAAAAATTATCTATTTTTTTAGCTTCCTCTAGACAAGGCATCTTAATCCAAGTACAAACAGATTCTTCACTGGCAGGGATTTTAAAATCACTTTCGGTTACATTTTGTTTAATATCAGTTAATATAAGCGTATATTGTTTCGGAACAGTTTGTCTATATTTGCTTAAATCTATTTTGCCTTCTTTTAATTTAGAAAGTGTCCAGTTTTCTATTTTTATAGTACTACCGATTCTATTAATATTTAAGGAATAAGGAGCATAACCACCCTCAATTTCATAATGTAAATAATCACCCGTAAATTTTGTAGTCAATCTAGGTTTAATGTTTTTCCTTTTTGGAACATCCCTCTTAATCTCAATCAGCATTGAACGACTCTCCTCTTTAGCATCTACAACAAGAAGACGATCTCCATGTTTAATATCGTAGTCTTTATAAAAGACAGAGAACTGTCCCGATGTATCTCTAAATATTTTCTCAAATTTAGATTCATCTGCACCTTTTACAGTTACAAAATAAGGAGGGTGATTTCCGTCCAAAATTACAATTAAACTATCCCCTATTACTTTACTATTCAATAAAAGATAGGATGACGGTACAGTTTCAAATAAGTCAGGAATAATGCAATCTTCATACAACAATATGGTTTCTTGTCCTAATTTATCCAATATATGTAAAGTATCGTTAAATTTAATTTCACTTTCAATAGCATACCAATTCAAAGAATCAGGATTCCGTAAGGTATCAATCCATAATGAGCTATCTGGATTAGCTACCTCTAATACATAAGGAGGATGACCACCTTCCACATTTATTTTTAGTTGGCCATCTTCTCTTTTACAAATTGCATCTAAGGGGCCGGGGCAATCTTGGTAGTACAATATATTTTCTTGCTTTAGTTTATCCAATATATATAACGTATCATTAAATTTAATTTCACTTTCAATGGAATACCAATTCAAAGAATCAGGGTTTAGTAAAGAAAAGGTGGATAGTTGATTATTAGGATGGTTTACCCATAATTCATAAGGAGGATGCCCGCCTTCCACATTTATTTTTAGTTGACCGTCTTCCCTTTTACAAAGTACCTCTAAGGGACCAGGACAGTCTTGGTAATACAATATGATTTCCTGCTTTAATTTATCTAATACATGTAAGGTATCATTAAAGTTAATTTCACTTTCAATAGCATACCAATTCAAAGAATCAGGATTCAGTAAATCGGTCCACAATGAGTTTTCTGAATTAGATACTCGCAATTTATAAGGAGGAAATCCACCTTCCACATTTATTTTTAGTTGACCGTCTTGTCTTGTACAACTTACATTTAAATATTCTAATATTAAGGTGTCTCTATTTCCTTTTGTATCTTTAATAGTAAGTGTATCTCCAATACTCCCACCTTGGTTAGCTAGGTTTAGACTAAAAGTGTTTTTAACCCCGCTTAAAGATTTTAAGTGTTTTTGAGTAGTATCTCCTCGATGTAAAGTTAAGTTAAATGGTGGATGACTACCCCATACCTCTAATTGCAAGATTTCCGTTGTCGACTCAGGAAGTAAGATAATTTTAGGAAAACTAAAAATACAATAAATTAACGGAAGCAATATTAGTATAATTAGCGGATAATAAATAAATATCGATGAATCTGGAAGTTTTAAAATTTTTTCTGAAAAAAGAGAGGTTTTCTCCAGTAGATTGGTTACTGAAGAATCAGAATTAGATGGAGGTTCAGAGTTAGATGGAGGTTCAGAGTTAGGTGAAGAATCAGAGTTATTTGGAGGTTCTATTCCTGTAGGCATCATTGGAATCATCCCAACAAAAGTGCCATGTAATTTATAATCGGGTTCATTTTCATCTTCACTACCAGGCTCCCCTACTTTAGGGTTTAGTTCTCGATAGTTTTCATTATTAACCGTAACATCTTTTTCAATAATTAATTCTTTTGGATAAGATTTATCTCCAATTTGCTCATACAAGGTAGCCATAAAAGACAAGGTGCATACCCCTTCTTGAGTTGGCGTTACCTGATAAATCCATTCTGTATATTGGGTTTCATCAATAAATTGTTGGGTACTATTTCTTGTTTTTACCTTAAACGTAGGGTCATCGTCTTCTAAAGATTCTACCTGCATCACATCTTTCACTTTCCCTAATTTTACTTGGGTATGTTCGTCTTTATCCTCCGTATCATAAAGATATTCATCTGTATAAGCAATTCGAATATGACAGCGACTCATCGTATCCTTACTCATCACTGCTGGAATACGGTATAAAATATATCCTTTCTTTTTCTTGGTTACAGCAGGCGATGCTTCGTATTTAGGTGTAGGTGTTGCAATTGGTCTTATGGGGCAAAAAGTAAATTTTTGCTCAACATTAGGAATCAAATCTGTTTCAAACAATTCATCAATCAAATAAGTTATAGCTTCCCTTGCCCTATTTTCTTTAGTAGTAAAGACTTCTTCGGTGATGACACCATTAACTCTATAGCTTCTAATAGTTCTATTATGTCGGTCACGTAAAGTGTTTACGTCCTCATAAACGTCAGAATCATCTAATAATAATAGCTTGAATTTATCTAAAAAATCAGATAAGTCCCCTTTTAGATTTTTCTTTAATGCTTTTTTAATTTCCTCAAAACTCATAGTAAGTTAATCTTTTCTCGACAGTGTAAATTTATTGTTAGTCTAAGGAATCTATATATTCTTTTTTCCTTAAAAGAACAAACACTTATTTTAGTTTTCTATTTATCGCTAGGTTCGCCCAAAATTAGTTAATAAAATAAAATATCATCAAAATAATATTTTGATTTATGTTTAAAATGCAGAATTTTATTTATTTTAAATAAACTCTTTTCAGGTTATTATTTTAGGGTTAAAAATAATATTTTAATTATATTTATTTAATAAAAATAAATACGAACAAAATACTGTTTTAAAGATAAAAATACTTTTAATACAGAATATTATTTCGTGTAATTTATGTATTAATCAAAAATTTGAGCGAACCTAGCGATTTATAACTTAAGTTGGCCTATTTTAAGTAATATTCAAAGGATACAAGGCTTTTTTTTGCGAAATATTAGGAATAAAATCTGGCATTTCGACATTATTGATACTGTAAATAATAGCTTGGGTAATTCTGTTTTCTTCAATAGTAAACGCCTCATTCGTAATAGTACCAAGAATAGTATATTTTCGATAAGCTCGATTATACCTATCCGATAATTGGCTTAAATCCTCATAAATTATACTTTCCTCTGCCAAAATCGCTTGAAATGCAGGTAAAAATCGGCGCAAACCACTCGATAAATTTTTCTTTAGAGCTTTTTTGATGGTACCTAGAGGGACAATTGGCGTGGTCGATTTTTCTATTGATTCATAAACGGGTTGCGC
>JAFMDF010000567.1 GCA_017857395.1 Bacteroidota bacterium
CGCTAGATAATCTGGTCATGTTACATCCAAATTGCCATCATCAAGTACACTATTGGAATATTCAATTTGATGGCGATGTTCCTAGAAGAGCATTTGAACAAGCTTGAGCCTAGTGCGTGGAAATCATGCCCGCTGGGTTCTGAGGGGGGAAGAGGGCAGCAATGCCCTTGACCTACCCGACCATAACAATGTTCATGGATTATCATAAAAAACAGACCTGAGAATCGCCTAAAAATAAATCTATAGGGTGCTTATAGATTTATTCATTTTTGAGCCAGTCAATTTTTTCCATTACCGAATCACATCGCAAGCACATTTGTACATCTGAGGTATCATCCTTGGCATAGCTACATTGGTCACAATAATTTGCAAAGCATTTTTCACAATCATATATAGCGGTAGCTTTTTGTTCTGTTCTCTCGCTTATGTCACCTGCTTCAGCTCCACAATAACTGCAAGAGGCTTTAAATGTTTTTTCCATGTCTTTAAAATTTCGTTTTTAATGATGTCTATTTTTTTGTTTTCATAATTGGAAATAAATCATCGTCGTGCTTAATAGGGTACTACGAACATCGGTGCGAAAATAGGCGGTAAGGAAGCCAAATGTCACTTTACATGATAAACGAGCCAATTTTTGACATGATAAACGAGCCACTATTAATCAAAAGAAGTCATTAAAAACATCCTCATAAACAATAGGGTTTTCTAACCCAATATACCGACAAGTGACATCTGTATCGGTGTGGTTGAGCAAATTGGATACTGCGTTTATCGCCCAGTAATCCCCTTTTTCTTTTCGGCACAAATTAAAATAGCGCAAAGCAAAAGTTTTTCTTAGCGTATGTCCAGGTAATTGAACGCCTTGAATACCGACATATTCAAATGCTTCTTGAATTCGAGTATTAGCAGCAGCTCTCGAAATAGGCTTATTTGAACGAAAACGACTGCGCACAAATAAATGGCTGTTATCCTTTCGTTTTAATCGTAATTGACAAAGGTTAACCACTCTACGAAGTTCAACCGTTATTGGTATAGATTTTTGAGTGGTCATTTTCCGTTTACCATTTAATATGTCCTGCTGAAAATCTTCATACTTTAAAGTCAGCATATCACTAATCCGAAAACCTGTAAAAACGCCAACGGCTATAATAAGCAAATGATGATAGGCTTCTACTCCCTCTAAAAACAAAAGCATTTTTCTAACTTCTTTCCATTCCAATGGTTTAGCCGTTTTCTTTCCTTTCATAATAGATTAAAATTAACTACCGATAGCCACCCCCCTATTTCGCAAATAGCGGTATAGAGTTGGTTTGGAGATACTAAGGTAATCACAAATTTCTGCAATAGACCGTTCCCTCTCTTTATAAAGGCTTTCTGCTAATCGAGCCTTGTCTTTCGCTTTTTGAGAAAGCCCTTTAGGACGACCACCTTTTCTACCCCTCGCTCTAGCTGCTGCTAACCCCGCTTTGGTTCTTTCACTTATTATATCTCTTTCAAATTCTGCTAAAGCTGCAAATAGATGAAAGTTGAGTTTTCCCATGGGCGTGGTGGTATCGATATTATCTTGCAAACTTTTAAATCCAACGCCCATATCTTGAAAGGTAGACATCAGACTTACTAAATCTCTGAGACTTCTACCTAGACGGTCTAATTTCCAAACCATTACGACATCCCCTTGTCGAAGCTGCCCCATCAATTCATTAAGTTTGGGTCTATCTGCTTTTGCTCCACTAATATATTCACCATAAATAGTTTTGCACCCTGCTTTTCTAAGTGCATCTTCCTGTAAATCCAAAGACTGGTCTTTTGTACTCACTCTGGCATAGCCAATTTTCATGGTAAAAGTAATTTAAAAAGGTCTAATTGTTATTTAATGTAACATTGATTTATGAAAACAGTTTATATTACTATATATCCCGCTATTTTGAAGTCAATTTTTTTTGATTTCAAAGTTACATAAAACCCTCGTTTTTTATTAATCTAAATACTCATGAAGAAGCCTCATATTTTATCACCCCTTCAAAAGTTTTCTATTATTCAACCTCATTTAGAGGATGATGTTTCACTCTCAAAGATAGCTAAACATCAGGACATTGGTTTGAGTACCCTCAAAAAATGGGTTCAATTTTATCGACTAAATGGATTAAAAGGACTGAAACGCAAACAGCGTTCTGACAAAGGAACTAGGCAAAAAATATCAACTGAATTAGAAGAGGTGGTAGAAGCTCTTGTTTTGAGAAAACCGCCTATTAGTTTAGCTGCCATTCACAGAAAGATTGTAGAGGTCGCAAAAGAGAAAGAAGAGCAAATACCTACCTATCGAGTAATCAGAGACATTGCTCAAAAAATTAACCCTGCATTATTACTATTAGCCCATGAAGGAAGCAAAGCTTACAATCAGCAATATGAATTAATCTTTAGAAGGGAGGCTAGTGCGCCAAATAAAATCTGGCAGGCAGACCACACTCCTTTAGATATTGTCCTTTTGGATGAAAATGGTGAATCTAGAAAACCGTGGCTTACTATTATTATTGATGATTACAGTAGGGTTATTAGTGGCTACTTTATTTCTTTTGACCACCCTTGCTCCATTCATGTAGCCTTAGCTCTTCGTCAAGCTATTTGGAGAAAAAGTAACCCCCGTTGGCAAGTATGCGGTATTCCTGAAATTTTATACTCTGATAATGGTAGTGATTTTAAATCCAAACATATCCAACAGGTTGCCATTGATTTAAAAATACAATTAAAGAATTCTATTCCTGGTAAGCCACAAGGTAGAGGAAGAGTAGAGCGATTTTTCTTAACCACTACTCAATTATTGTTGATGAACCTTTCTGGGTATACGCCACCTAAAACGACTTTTCCAAAGGCAACAATGACCTTGGAAGAATTTACGCCCTTATTTGAAAATTTCATTATCGAAAATTATCACCAAAGGATTCATAGTACTATTGGTATGCCACCATTAGTACGTTGGAATGAAAATAGCTTCCTTCCTCGTTTAGCTGAATCTTTAGAGCAACTAGATTTACTATTGCTGACAGTAGTCAAACCAAGAAAAGTAAGAAGAGATGGTATTCATTTTAAAACCTTTCGCTACATGGATATTACCCTAGCTGCATTTGTTGGAGAATCCGTTACCATTCGATTTAACCCTAGAGATTTAGCAGAGATTAGAGTTTATCATAATGACCAATTTTTATGTAAAGCTGTCTGTCAAGAATTAGCCAGTTATACCATTTCTCTTAAGGAAATTATTAGAGCTAGGCAAAAACGAAAAAGAGAATTGAGGAAGGTCATCAATGAAAAAAAATCTCTACTTGATGTAGTGCTGGAATCTAAAACTGAAAAAAATATTGCCATTACGAATAAAAATGAACCCGACATAAAATCCCCTAAACCAGCTAAGAAAATAAGACTCAAACTTAGGCTGTGCAAACGAGGCTAAAAAGTTCCCCAACTTTTTACAAGAAAAATC
>JAFMDF010000202.1 GCA_017857395.1 Bacteroidota bacterium
CAACTGAATTGTATATGCCGTTGCTGCGCAGCGACATATACAATACTTAGTGTTGTACCAAATTTGTGAATCCCTTTCAAAATGCTACTATCCACTAAAATGATATGCTCCACCAACTCTGCCATCGACCATTTATCTTCAGCTGGGCGAGCTAAAAATTGCTTATCGCTAACTGTTTCTAGCGTATCCAATAATGCTTTTTGCGTATCAGCTAAGCTTTTTAAACAAACTTCTTTTTCTGCTTTATTCATGTTTTATTTTATTAGAGGTCAGAAGTCAGACCGTTTATTACATAAACTGTCAGAAGTCAGATGACTTAAGATTAAAATACTTATCATCAGGTGTTTACCTGGAAAAGTCTGACTTCTGACTTCTTTTTAATTTATCACAGGCAATTCCAATTTAGACAATGCGCCTCCTCGATGAATCGTCAAAGTCGTTTCCTTACAATTCTCCAAAACATTATCTGGGCAAAGCGTAGGATTTAACTCAAAATTGGTATAATCTGCACCCGCAATACTAATTCTAATTTTATGTCCTTTCCGGAATAACCAAGATGTAGGTGTTAAATCAAATTTTAAGGTAATTTGTTTATTATTTGCCAAAGGATTTTTATCATAATCTCCTTTATTAAAACTATGCCACGGCAAATCTGGTTTTACGTCGTATAAATTATTCACTTGGGTATCGTCAGGCGCTTGTCTATGCCATCCCGCTCTCAGTTCTCCCTCCGAGACATAATAAGCATTTCCATTTTCATCCACATCGCTTAAATACACATAAATATCTGCATCTGCTTGGTTAGCAGACAGCGCTAATTCAATAATCGGATGACCTGTTATTTGGGTCGCTTCTGTTAAAGTATTTGTCTCATAAACTAGGCATTTTTTATCCAATTGGGTACGCATCATAATCGTATCCGTCATGGCTGCCATATTCCAACGATTGTCTCCTTCCGCATCATAACCTGATTCGTGAGAAAAATCAATAGCATAATTATCCTGTCCTGTTTCGGAAGTATCTTTGCCTAATTGCTGATTGGCTTGTAAAAAATAAGTTTGGTAATCCGTAGCTGATGGCGGCCAATTTTTATAAGACTCCCAACCTTTGAAAGGCGTATAAGTTTGTACAGCGTCAATATCTGTAAATCCATTAGCTGCGCCTTTTAAATAATGGTCAAAAAAGCGCATTTGTAGGGACAAAATCTGGTCTTCATAATCTCCTTGGTAATCAAAAAGGGTTTGGTAGGCAGGCGGAATAGTCATTGGCACATGAAACCGAGGCGCCATCACTAAATGGGCAGGATTACTGTCTTGGATACTAGCAAACATTTTAGTAATCCCTTCAAATCCATCAAACCAACCACCTGTAAATAAAACGGGGATTTTGGATGCTTTTATGCCTGGTACAAAAAAACCGGGGGAAACATCCGCTATAGTTAAGGTATCCTCATAGACCAACATCGTATCATCTCGATATTGCCATTTATCAACCACTTCTTTTGTCCAAATATTTTTTAAATGGTCTTTGGTATGTTTAAAATATTGATTGTCTTTTCTGGCAATGCCATCCGAATAAGTTGGCGTTTCGTCATCTGTAAATACCGTGACATCTCCATTGGCATACAATGGAATTTCATCCACTATTTCGCCATCCCCATCTACATCAATTACAGGTTCTGCTGGAAAAACAGGAATAGTATTCGTTTGGTCAGAAGCATTTAAGTTGAGTAACCGCAATTGTACATCAAAATTCTCAATCCATTTGGTCATTAAAATACCGCCTTGTTTTTGGGCTTCCGAATAAATATCCATCCCCATAATCGAAGGGCTAATGCATTTTAAAGCGGCTGGTTTTTCACTCGCAACCGCTAACTGAATCCAGCCTAAATAAGAAGGGCCCATCATCCCTACTTTTCCATCGCTCCAAGTTTGTTCCGCTATCCAATTCACCATATCAATGCCATCTTGCTTGATGGCGGGTGACATCGCACTTGAATAATTAGAAGAAGCGCCCGTTCCTCGCATATCTGCTACGACTATTGCATAGCCATTATTTGTTAAGGTATTAATCGTTTTTCGATTGGGCAAGACATCAAAAACAGGTCCCCAATTCCCTAAAAAAACTTTCGCCCCTGCTTTTTCATACCATTTCATATCGGGTAACACCATACTTCGGTTATAGGGCGTAAAAACAAAAATGGTTGGAAAATTAGTCATTTTCGCTTTCGTTGGTAGGAAGATATTTGTCGCTATTTGCGTCCCATCAGGCATTGTTACATATTGCTTTTGTTTTTGAAAAGCATTTAATTCTATGTCTTTTAAAACAGGATAGTCAAATTGACCTGCAGTATTAAATTCTATAGCTGGGCCTGGGTAAAAAGAAAGCCCGATAAAGCTGATTATTGATACTAATAACAGAGTACCCGACAGATATTTTACGAATTTCATTAGCCGTTTTTTAAAAATTTTGGCTAATGTACAGTTATTCGTGGAATGGAAAGATATATATGATAAAATATATTTTTACAAAAACGAGAATCGCTAAAGTATTTAATGACCTGATTTTTTTTAACTTATTTCTTCCTTTGAAATATTATTGAGTACAGCTTCTAATTTAGTTGAAAATTTAATTTCTCCACTTAAGATTTGCTGACCTGCACTATCATTTACAGTCATTTCATCTTCTTCCCTATTGAATACAAATTTTATGAAATTTTGCCCAACAACTAATCCATGCCTTCTCGACCGAGAAACCATAAAAATATATACTGATTGTCCCGCTCTCAATGTTTCATCAAAGCCCTTTTGCCTCAATTCTCTAATTAGATTAATCACTAGTTTTTTAGTCTTAAAACGGTCATCAAATTGACCGTAAAATCTTTCGATATTATTCCAACTTTCAATAAATTCACCTTTGAGACCTTCTCCATTTTCATAATACCTAGCTAAATTGTTAATTTTTATCCAATCAAATTGATGTTCTAAAACAGAAGGTTGAATTTCATCAATGAGCCATTTTTTTATAACCTTTGCCATCAAGGTTAAATCATTTTGTTGCACTTCAAATAACCTGCATTTATCCCATTGAAAATTAAAACTTACAGGTTCATTTTTTCCGTATCCACTCAATCTACAAGAACGATTCTTATACATCATCGTGTAATCACAGGAATCACTCCAATAATCTTTTTTCGTAGTGACGTTCCTAAGCTTTGACTCATATTTTAAAAACTCATTTTCAATAAAATTAACCCTTCTTTTGTCCCAGTCAACAAATTCATACTGTTGATATAAAAAATTTACTCCTTTATTAGAAATCCAAATTGCTGAACTGGTCAATACCTCCTCTATTTTATGAGTTCTTCCCCATGCTTTATTTTCATTAAACTCTTTGAAAGACATTAAGTATTCACCTTTGAGGTTTCCTTGATTATAATCTTCAAAACAATGGATTTTACATGCTCTATTTTGAAATGCTACCATACAATGCCAATGAACACCTAACCCTTCGATAGAAATATTGATTAATTCCTTTCTATTTTTGACATGTTCATTCAATTTTTTATAGAGATTTTCTGCTATATATTCTTGATTAAATTTCATTTGTTTTTTTATTTTCCGTAATGTATTAAAATTACCAAATAATTAAGAACTTTGCGATACTTTAAATTTGGCTCTTATAGTCTGTATTCTTAGCTTTTAACTTCAATTTTTATGAAAAAATCAATAATCGTCTTATCGGCTATTTTATGTGTTGGATTTCTTTTGATAACTGCTTGTAGCATCACTAAAAATCAAACTGACTCAGGTTTTGACACCTTATTCAACGGCAAAAATCTAGACGGTTGGGTTGGCAATAAACAATCCTACAAAGTAGATAATGGAACAATTCTAGTTGACCCCGAAGGCAAAGGTGGTGGCAATTTATACACCAAAAAAGAATACAGTAATTTTAACTTCCGCTTTGAATTTCAGTTAACACCTGGAGCCAATAATGGGTTAGGTATTCATACACCATTAGAAGGCGATGCTGCTTATCTCGGAAAAGAGCTACAGATTTTGGACAATACAGCGGAGAAATACGCCAATTTAAAACCCTATCAATATCATGGTTCGGTCTATGGTATAATTCCTGCCAAACGAGGATTTCTAAAACCAGTTGGCGAGTGGAATTCTGAAGAAGTGATTGTCCAAGGGTCAACAATTAAAATCATTTTAAATGGTACGGCTATTGTCGATGGCGATTTTATGGAAGCCAGTAAAAATGGAACAATGGATAAAAAAGACCATCCTGGCTTAGAACGCACCAAAGGACATATTGGCTTTTTAGGACATGGCGATGTTCTGCGTTTTCGCAATATTAGAATCAAAGAGTTGAATTGATTTAGATATGCCAAATCTATACGGACATACTGCAAACTGCCTACTGTTTACTGCTTCCTGAACTAAGGAAATAAAATAGGATTCAGCGGCGAAGCAATCACCTCGCCCACCTTAGCGCCTGGGCACCAAGTATGCCAATCCGCAATTTGGTTGTCATTTTCTGGTTGCTTGAGTTCCATGTCTTTATCCATATAAATAATGGTCATTACTTTACGGGGTTCATTGGTGGTATTCGCACCTGCTCGATGAAACACCCAACCAGAATGAAAACTAATTTCACCTATATCAAAGGGTTCTATAATATGCGGAAAGTCCGAAACTCGAAGTCGTTTTTGCAAGAAATTTTCGCTTTCATCCCCAATAGCCAAAGCTCGACCTTCTTTAATTTGATGACTGCCTGCACTAAACTCTAGCGGCCCCATGGTCAAAGGCGTTGCTTGTAATGGAATCCATGCCGTAACGGTTTTATCCGTTGTCAAAGGCCAATAATATTGGTCTGCATGCCAAGGCGTTATGCCACCTCCTGCTTCCTTAAATAATGCTTGGTCATGATATAAACGAACACCAGCTACTTGCATTAATTGGCTAGCAATTTGCGCAATTCTTTTACTAAAAATAAGTGGTTTAATGGCATCCGAATCTACCCATAAATTCATCAATTGTAAAAAAGCCTTGCCATAAGTATCTCTTTGTTTTAGTGGTACTTTTTGGGTATTCAATTCGGCTACTTTTTCGCTAATGGCTTTATTAAAATGGGTAATAATCGACGGATTTAAGACCTGTTTAATTTTAATAAATTTATTTTTTTGATAAAAATTTATTTGGTCATCCGTCAAAAAAAATGGTTCGTTTAATCCTGTTAAATCATCCATAAATATTATTTTTTATTAATCGCAAGGGGTGTAAAAAATTCTTATGCCAATCAATTCGCTGATGTTCTGTTTTTCTACCAATAGATGAATTGCCAACAACTTTTTATCATTTTAAAGCTTATGGTCTATATTAGAAAACACAATTAGATAGTCCCCTATAAAACCTGATATTGTAAAATTTAGTCCTTAATCTATAACGTCTAATATCCGTGTCCCTTTATTAATCAGAGGTATAAAATCATAAACCAAATCGCCACTCATCATTCATCACTTATAACTCATCCCTCTCTTAACTCCATTCGAAAATGATTCGCCACATAAGAAAATTGATTTTTTAACCTAGAAATATGTTTTTGAGTAGTCTTAAAACCTAAGCGGTCATACAAAGCTTTGGCTTTCAGGTTCTCTTCAGAAACATCCAAAACCCAATAACTATCCGCTGTTTTATTAGCTCTTTCCTTTAATAAATCCATCATTTTAGTTCCTAAACCTTGTCCTCTAAACTCCCGTGCTATGCCTAAATGAGCGATAGCAATCTCATTTCCCTTAGGCAATTTAATCATTTTTTCGACTTTTAGACCAAACTTAATGGTTGGAAAACTTTTTAACCCATAAAATCGAAAAATATTTAAGGCATCTACTATGGTAAACGCACTAGCTTCTTTGGCATTAAAGACACTTCCAATGCCAACCATTTGTCCATCTTGATATAAAGAATAGTGATTTTGATAACTAAATTCGCCTCCTTCTCTGACAAAAGCATATTTCAAAAAATCTGGTGCGACTACTTGTTTATTTTTAAACACATATTCAAAAGTAGGTGGACCTGAACTATAAATCAAAGGAACAGCTACCTCCACTTCTTCTTTTTTGGAAGGCTTTAATTCAATCATATTCAACTTTTTGCCTAATGTAGTACATTTTATTTTTATTGCTAAATGGATACAACCTTTTTTTGAAATTTTTCATCTGTTCAAGTAAACCGTAGAATATGACTATAAAATTTACCTTTTGTTTATTGATTAGCTTAAGCTTATTTACTGCTTGCGCCACGCCCATTTCCAAGCAACTAAAAGGAACTTGGGCAATGGAAAAGGTTTATGATAATTCCACCGATGTGACCGCACAACACAATCCCGAAAATGATAGATGGATTACTTTTGCTAAAGATGGTTCTTTTAAAAGTGGCGGTACGCCTACTGGAGAAAATACAGGTAAATGGATGTATACCGATACCAATCGTCAGCTTTTTCTAGATAGTGATGCTGGAGAAGGAGATGATAGTTATTGGCTGATTCAATTGGATAAAGATAGCATGAATTGGGCAGGGATTCGGTCTTCTTTTACGGAACGATTTAAGCTTACTTTTTCTAAACGATGATTTTCGGGTACACCATTAAGTTTATTTACAAACGGATATTTTCTATAGTGCCAAGGAATAATTTTACGAATACTTTAGCTAGTATACTTTTCCCCACAGATTTTTATTACCCCCACGAATTTTTTACCACGGATGCTATTATTATAAATAGTTTTACCACGGATGAATTTTTACCACGGATTTTTATTCCTCTCGGATATTTTGGCTTTACTTTTTATCCTCTAATTAAAAAATGTTCTAATCTAACCAATCCGTTAAATCCGTCTTCCCATTCTTGCTATTCGTCCATCCTGTTAAATCCTAAAAAATCCAGTCATCCTGTATAATTTTGTCATCCTATCTTAATATAGTATCTTTAGGAATTTCCTTCTTAAAAATAAAAATTAAGACCCCTTATGAGAAGATTTAGCATACTTAGTCTACTACTCTTTAGTGCTTACGGACTTTTTAGTCAAAAAATAGTCCCTGCTTTTGAAGAAGTCATTGCCTTACAAAGACCATCCAATACCATTATTTCACCTGATGGCAAACATGTAGCTTATACCGTATCTACTGCTGATTGGGAAGACAATCGGTTTGATAGCGAAATTTGGTTGTCTAAAAATGGTCAAGCACCTTTTCAGTTGACTAGAACCAAAGATGGAAGTAGCTCCAATCCTCAATGGTCTCCTGATGGAAAATATTTATCCTTTAAGGCAAAAAGAGGCGACAAAACGCAAATCCATGCCATTCGAATAGCAGGCGGAGAAGCTTTTCCTATTACCCAAGAAAAAGGAAATATTGGTGGGTATGAGTGGTCGCCAAATGGAAAGCAGATAGCCTTTACCATGTCGCCTGACAAAGAAAAAGTAGAGAAAAAACGAAAAGACCGCTATGGTGCTTTTGCTATTGATGACCAAGAATTCAACCTATCTTGGTTGTATTTAATAGCATTTGACCCCAATAATATTAATCAAATTTTTCTACCTTGTTATGATGAAGAAGATAGTACCGCACAAGGTTGGGATTGCCAGACCTTGCCCGAAGCAATTGCTTTAATAGATAGCGTAGATTATACCCTACAAAATTTTCAATGGTCGCCCGACGGAACAGCCATTGCCTTTAGTCATACGCCCGACCCCTTGATTAATTCTTTTTTTAATGCAGATATTTCTGTAATAAATGTAGCGGATAAAAACATACGAACTTTAGTGGCCAACCCTAGCGCAGATTTTTTAGCGGACTGGTCACCTGATGGGCAATCCATTCTATATACAAGTGCCTTAGATAATCGAACTTCTAATTATTATAAAAATGGGCAAATATTTAAAATGCGAGTAAAGGATGGTCCATCTACTCAATTAGGGGCTGATTTTGATGAAAATTTGGGTGGTTTAGAATGGACACCAGCAGGCATTTATGCAACTGCTTGGCAAAAAACGAATCGAGGTATTTTTAAAATTGACCCAAACTCAGGAGCGGTAAGTCCACTCTTACAAAACCCTGCTCAAATTTTTAGTTTTAGTGCCGATAAAACAGGGCAACATTTAGCTTTTTATGGAGAATCTGGAAATGATTTAAGGGAAGTTTATACCCATAACCTAACAACTAGACAAAGTACTAAATTAACTAATTATAGTAAACAAATTGCCCATTGGAAAACAGCTCAAAGCGAAGTGATTGCTTGGAAAAGTAAAGATGGGGCGACTATTGAAGGCATTTTGCATAAACCAATGGATTATGACCCCAATAAAAAATATCCACTTTTAGTCATGATTCATGGCGGGCCAACAGGCATTGACAGACCAACACCTGTGCCAGGGTATGTTTATCCTGTTTTACAATGGTTGGATAAAGGCGCTTTAGTTTTACGCCCTAATTATCGTGGTTCTGCTGGGTATGGGGAAAAATTTAGGGAGTTAAACGTTGAGAATTTAGGCGTTGGGGATGCTTGGGATGTACATTCGGGCATCGACCATTTGGCTGCACAAGGAATAATTGATACGACCAAAATGGGTTCTATGGGTTGGAGTCAAGGTGGTTATATTTCTGCTTTTTTGACAACTAGTTCTAATCGTTTTAAAGCCATTTCTGTAGGAGCAGGTATTTCTAATTGGATGACTTATTATGTCAATACCGATATTCATCCTTTTACTCGCCAATATTTAAAAGGCACCCCTTGGAATAAGCCAGAAGTTTATGAAAAGACCTCCCCTATGACCCATATTAATAATGCCACAACGCCTACTTTAATCCAGCATGGCGAGTTTGACCGTCGAGTACCTATCGCAAATGCTTACGAATTATTACAAGGATTACGAGATAAAAAAGTGCCCGCAAAATTAGCGGTTTATAAAGGGTTTGGGCATGGCATCACTAAACCCAAAGAACGACTAGCTGCCATCTGGCATAATTGGCAATGGTTTAATGAATATATTTGGGGCGAAACTGTGGAAATGGAGGGTTTAGAAGATTCGGAGAAAGAATAAGTGCTAAAACCCCATAGGGAACTGAAGTTCCGTTCTACATTAGACTTTATTCCAAAAAGGTTAGTGCTTCCAGAACTCCAAGTTCTGGAAGCACTTCTCATGCAATCTATTTTAGAATAAGCTCTATTATAATAATCAATTTCCTCAATGAATTTATATTTACAAATTTGGGCGTTCAATCCGCCAAAATTTGTTATATCAGATTGTAGCTACGAAGGTCGATACTTTGCCTTCAATCTCCGAGCATACCAATAAAATAAAGGCGTCATTATCAACCAAGGCAATTGAGTCTGCAAATGCACCGATTTACCACCAAGAACAAACAAAACAGGATTCCACCAAGGGCCAGTTGGCGCTAATGGTGCCCATGATAATTGATACCCTGCTGCTAACTGTGCTTGATAAATATACAGTTCTACAATCAAATTTTGGAAAAGAAAAAAGACCGTTAAAATTAATAATTCCTTCCAACGAAATTTATCTAAAATGGTGGATTTGTTTTTGGTAAATAGCCATACATATAATAAACCATTTAGCCCAATTCCTGCATCTGCCAGAGAATTAACCAGCCAATTAATATTTTGAGGAATCAAGGCATTTAATGCTGCTGGTCGCCGAATATTGACCGATTGGCCATCGACTAAACCGTACGTAAACCAAATTTCCCAGCCAAAGGCGCAGATTAAAAAAGTCAATCCGTAGATTATCCAAATCCATTTAGGCATTTTGTTAAAATAGCTTAAGCCCAATAAGATAATCAATGGTAGAAAGGCAGAACCGTAGACAATGATGGCGATAGTAGTTGGTGACATTTTTTTTCGTTTTGAAAGTAGCTTAGACCTCTGGTCTGAGTAACATACATTTTTACTCAAACTTCTCAACTTACTAACACTACTCAGACCAGAGGTCTAAGCTACTGAAGAAGACTAAAATTAAAAAAATAATCCACCATTTTTCTTTTTTGGAAAAAATTTGATTTTCTTACCAACAGATTGTGAAATCACCTCTTTCTACTGGACAAAATAGATTTGGACACAGAGGACACGGAGAAGACACAAAGACCACTAAGTTGACTGTTTAGAAAATCAATACTTTGTGCGCTCTGTGTCTCCTTTGTGTGCTCTGTGTCCTAAAAAATGTCCACAAGTAAAAAATCACCTAACTAAAATAGTGTACTACATGAAACGACGAACCTTTCTCCAAGCCCTTTCCGCCACGTCCGCAGCTACGACAGGGATACTCGGTACAGCAAATGCCAGTCCAGCCATACATCCAGCTAGAAAATTTTCCGCCAATGATACCATTAGAATTGGGGCCATTGGTATGGGCATCATTGGCTTTATCAATATGGACAATATGGTCAAAGTGCCTGGCGTAGAATTTGTGGCAGCCGCAGATGTTTATGAAAGTAGATTGACTAGAACCAAAGAAGTGTATGGCAATCATATTGCAACCACTAGGGATTATCGAGAAATACTCAATCGTTCTGATATTGATGCGGTGATTATTAATACGCCAGACCATTGGCATGCACAAATGGCGATTGAAGCGATGAAAGCAGGCAAGCATGTGCATGTTGAGAAACCAATGGTGCAAAAAATAGCAGATGGTTTACGAGTTTTGAATGCGCAAAAAGAAACGGGCAAAGTATTACAAGTTGGAAGTAAACAGTTTAGAGACCCTATTTTGCAAAAAGCCAAAGCTTTGATTAAAGATGGGGCTATTGGACAATTGACGATTGTAGAATCTCAAGTCAGTCGAAATAATGGGAATGGGGCTTGGCAATACAGTATTCCAACGGATGCCTCTACCAAAACAATTGATTGGGATATGTTCTTGGGCAATGCGCCAAAAATTGCCTTTGATGCCGACCGCTTTTTCCGATGGCGAAAATATTGGGATTATGGAACAGGTGTTTCGGGCGATATGTTTGTGCATCGAATGACTGGCTTACATTATGTCTTAGATGCATTGGGCCCTACCCAAGTAATGGCAAGTGGAGGTGTGCGATATTGGAACGATGGAAGAGAAGCACCTGATGTAATTAATGCTTTATTAGAATACCCAGAAACGGCGAACCATGATGCTTTTACGCTAATTTTAAAAGCCAATTTTGCAGACGGTAGCGGTAGCGGTTATACTTTTAGATTTGTCGGAAGTGATGGCGTGATAGAAGTAAAATGGGGAAAATTAACTTTAAAAGGATCAAAAAGATGGCAACCAAGCACTAAAGATTTGGTAGAAGGCTATAATTCAGTTCGTACTTTTTCTAAAGCGCAACAGGAAGCTTTTGCAAAAGAACACGAACAATATCAAAAAACAATTCCTGTTCTTGACCAATACGATTACAATAGAACGATGGAATTTACAGCTCCTGATGGTTTTAATAATCGTATCGCACATTACACCCATTTTGCGAATGTGATTCGAAATGGAGGCAAAATTTATGAGGATGCAGCCTATGGATTTAGAGCTTGCGCCCCTACGCTATTAGCTAACGAAAGTAGCCAAAATGGCAAAGCTTATCGTTGGGACCCTTTGAATATGAAAGTTATTTAATCTAGTGGAGGTCAAAGGGCTCAGGGCAGAGGGTAATCCTTCGCCCTAAGCCCTTTGCCCTCCGCCAAACTAAAATTATGTCTAATTTAAAACGTCGAGACTTTATAAAAAATACGGCTTTAACAGCTGCAGGTTTAGGTTTAGCCCTTAATAGTCAAGCAGAAACAGTTACGTCTGCTGGTCCACTTTTCAAAATATCGCTGGCTGAATGGTCGATTAATCGCTCGCTATTTAGCGGTGCAATGAAGCATTTGGATTTTCCGATTCTAGCCCGTCAAAATGGGATTAATGCGATTGAATATGTCAATCAATTCTTTATGGATAAAGCGACAGATAGCGCTTTTCTTCGAGAAATGAAAGATAGAGCAGATTCAGAAGGCGTTCGTTCGCTTTTAATTATGTGCGATAGAGAAGGCGCTTTAGGTGACCCTGATACTAAAAAACGCCTGCAGACGGTGGAGAATCACAAAAAATGGGTGGATGCGGCTAAATATTTGGGCTGTCATTCTATCAGAGTAAATGGATTTAGTGGAGGCAGTTGGGGCAGTCCACCTGATGATTTTGAAGAATCTCAAAAATTAGTAGCGGATGGTTTGCAGAAACTTTGTGAATATGCTGACCAATTTGATTTGAATGTGTTGATTGAAAATCATGGCGGTAATTCTAGTAATGCCCAATGGTTAATGGGGGTGATGAAACTAGCGAATCATGAAAAGGCGGGTACTCTACCAGATTTTGGCAATTTCCGAATTTATAAAGACAAAGCAACGGGTGTCATTACTTCTTATGATGCGTATAAAGGCGTGGCAGAATTGATGCCTTTAGCTAAAAGTGTAAGTGTTAAACCGATTGCTTGGGATGATAAAGGCAATGAATCCCCTTTAGATTATGACCGTATGTTGAGCATTGTTTTGGATGCGGGTTTTCGAGGATATTGTGGGATTGAACATGGAGAAAAAGGACGAGAATGGGCAGCTATTGGAGAAGTTCGGCGGAAGTTAATGGAAAGTCGAGATAGGTTGAGAGGGAAATATTCGGAATAAGTCAATTGATAGATGATTTTCTTATAAGATTAATTTTTTGACGCTAATTTCGCTGATTATACTGATTTTTCATGTTTGGTATTCTAGGAAAAATCAGTATAATCAGCTAAAAAATTGATAGTGTGAAATTTTAACTTTAATCTCATCTGTGGTATAAGTCACTACCGCAGATTAATAAAGGAACACGGATATTATCAGTTTTTTTACTGATGCTCTAACAAATATTTGTAAAACAATCATCTTTTTTAGAAAATAAAATAAATGTCAATAGGGAAGAAAGCTCAAGTAACAGAATTCGCAAAAACTCCTCTAGAAGGCATCCACCAGATTCTGAAAATCATCAACCAACCTATACCAGATGTAAAAACATTAGGAGATACGGATGTTTTAATTGAGGTAAAAAGTTCCGCAGTCGGTTGGGTCGACTTATTGATGACAAGTGGGCAATACCAACACCAGCCCCCACTACCCTACACGCCTGGTTTGGAATATTGTGGCGTAGTGCTATGGATTAGAGGAGCGGTTAAAGATAATTCCATTAAAATTGGAGATAGGGTAATGGTGGATGGTAAAAATCAAGGCAGATGTTGTCCTTATTTTATTTTCTCTAATATAACTACAAATCATCAATAAGTTTTATTCTAAAAGCCTTAGTGCTTCCAGAACTTGGAATTCTGGAAGCACTTTCCCTACAATTTATTTTAGCATAAACACTAGTAAATTGAATTCCATAATCGACGTTATGAGCCGTTATTTTTAATAATTATGCACAACCTTAGACGAGTAGCCATAATTTACAAAATCAATTATTAGCTATTTTTTCAACAAAATACATATCCAATGGATCCAGATTTTTGATAGCAATTTTTCCCCTAGGGATACATTGAACTTTACTTTTTACTAAATCATAGGTTGTTTGAGAAATATTTATTTTTCCTGCTTCTCCACTTGTCTCCACTCTTGCTGTTGTATTTACTGCATCCCCCCAAATATCAAAGACAAATTTTTTAGCACCAACTACTCCTGCAATTATAGGTCCAGTATGAATACCAATTCTTCCTTCAAAGAAGGGTTCATTCTGAGCTACTTGCTTTACCTTCCAGCCATCGAGGAAATCAAGTATTTCTCTTGCGGCAGCTATACAATCCAAAGCATGTGTAGAGTTGCTTGTAGGTACACCGCCAACACAGAGGTAGGCATCTCCAATTGTTTTAATTTTTTCTAGTCGATGTTTCTCCGTAATATGGTCAAAATTCTTAAAGCAATAATCAAGTTCTGCAATTAATTGTTGAGGAGTTAGGCTCTTACTAATGCGGCTGAAATTTTTAAAATCAATCAACATAATGGTAGCACTACTGAAATGACGTGGTTTTACAAAACCATTGGCTTTTAATTCATTCGCAATTTCTATGGGAAGGATATTATTCAATAATTCATCTCCACGATTTTTCTCCTTTTCAATTTGATTACTTTTATCCGTTAGTGTCTTATCCGCATCAATTTCACGAACATACGCATTAAATATCTGGGAAGAAACGGCAAAAGAAATAGACGTTACCCCTACCATCTCCATCAAATTAATAAGCAATAGTTCCATATTATTATGAAATAAGAAGAAACTAACCAAACCAATCACAGAAATGCTAAGCAAATTGAGTAAAATTCGGTCTCGGTGAGCCATAATTATTCCAAAATTGGCAATGATTATATAAATGGTGTACATGATAAGTGAATCTCTATCAATCAGGCTAAAAATAGCCATTGAAATCAGCATTATACCAAGAAAAATCGTCCAAGAATAAATGAAAAAGGTACCGTATTTAAAACGACCAAGCGCAAATGCCTCCCTATTCATTCTAATAGTAAGGATAGGTAACAAAAACAGGAAAAAACCAATATGATTTAGCAATAGATAAAAATAAAGGTTGTCTCCAGAAAATTTACCATTTATATAACGGACATAGTCCAAACCCATAAATAGAAAAAAGAAGGTAAATCCTAAAAGTGAAATGATATAAATTCTTTGCGCATTATCTATCCTTAACTTTAATAGTACCCGTCTTCTAAGTTGTTCAGGAATAGCAATAAAAAAAGGTCGGTTCGTGTCTACCATTAGTATCTTTTTCTAGATGAATAAATCAATTCACTTTCTTAAAATCACTTACTTGCATTTTACCGTCTGAAATAATAACTACTCAAAGATGCATCTTTAAACGCTCAAAAACTTTCAATTTTGTAACACCCCTTTATAATAATGTTACTATCTTAAGTCGAGACATTTATACTATTGTCACCCACAAAAATTCAATCTATTGATTACCAGACTATTATGAAGTAATAATAATAAATACTTGATGTTTCTGAATTCCTTCTTTTGATAGGAGTAATTGAGAAGAAATGGATATAATTACGATAAGAATGGCTGTTAAAATTATTGCTAATTACCTAAAAAAGGGAGACAATTTTGTTCATTCAAAATCGCCTCCCCATTATTTCTGTGTGATAAATATATTCAAATTTACGTTGGATTAAATGAATCAATTCCGTTTCCATAAAATCAAACTCATCGGCAATATATAAGCAAATGATGCCTTTAGTTTGATAGATTTCTTTAAATCGTTTCCTTATTTTATTACGATGCCCTTTTTCCATCAAGCCAAAATATCTTTCACAACAGTCCCATGAACATCCGTCAATCTAAAACGTCTACCTTGGAATTTATAAGTCAGATTCTCATGGTTCATACCAAGCAAATGTAACATCGTAGCTTGGAAATCATGCACATGTACAGGATTACTAACAATATTATAGCTAAAATCATCTGTTTGTCCATAAGTCAAACCTTTTTTAATGCCACCACCTGCCATCCAAGTAGTAAAACAACGAGGATGATGGTCTCTACCAAAATTATTAGGTTTAAGCTTTCCTTGGGAGTAAGTCGTTCGACCAAATTCTCCACCCCAAACCACTAGCGTATCTTCTAATAAACCTCTTTGTTTTAAATCTTTGACCAAAGCAGCAGAAGCTTGGTCGGTTTGACGGCATAATTTAGGTAACTGCCCTGGTAAGTTATTATGATGGTCCCAGCCTCGATGATATAATTGGATAAACCGAACGTCTTTTTCTATTAATCGGCGAGCTAAAAGGCAATTGGCAGCATAAGTGCCTGGCGTTTTACTATCGGCGCCATACATGTCAAAAATATAGTCGGGTTCATTGCTTAAATCCATGACTTCAGGGACAGAAGTTTGCATATTGAAAGCCATTTCATATTGCGCAATTTTGGCTAAAATTTCTGGGTCTTTTAACTTTTCAAATTGTTCTTCTTGCATTTTTTGCAGGTGCTTCAATTGATTTTGTCGAGCAACTCGACTAATTCCTTCAGGATTACCTAAATATAAAATAGCATCTTTACCTGCCCGAAATTGTACGCCTTGATGATGAGAAGGCAAAAATCCATTGCCCCATAGTCGATTATACAAAGGTTGCCCGCCACCACCGACTCCCTGCGACAATAACACACAAAAAGCAGGTAAATTTTTATTGAGGCTACCCAATCCATAACTAATCCACGAACCGATACTTGGTCGCCCAGGTAATTGAGAACCACTTTGCACAAAGGTAACCGCAGGGTCGTGATTAATAGCTTCGGTATACATGGATTTCACAAAACATAATTCATCTACTATCTTTGCTGTATGAGGCATCAATTCACTTACCCAAGCGCCACTCTGTCCGTATTGCTGGAACGTATAAGGCGAAGCAGCAATGGGCAAGTTCGCCTGTCCAGCCGACATCCCAGTTAACCGTTGCCCTTGTCTTACTGAATTCGGTAATTCTTCTCCATGAAAGCGCCTCAATTCGGGTTTGTAGTCAAATAAATCTACTTGCGAAGGTGCGCCACTTTGAAAAAGATAAATCACTCTTTTTACCTTGGGTGGAAAATGAGGGCCTAAATTTTCTAAAAATGCTTCACTCCCCACTAAGTTTGGCGCATTAGCTGTCAATTTTAATGGATTGAGTAAACCCATTAAAGAAACCGCTCCTAAACCAAGACTTGTTTTAGTTAAAAAATCTCGACGGGTATAATTGGATTGATATTGATGGCAATGGCTCATTTTGCAATATTGAAGTTTTGTAATTTTAAATTGAAAATTGAAAATTGCCTTACCGTTTCATATAAAATTCATCAAAATTCATAATAGTATTAACGGCTACCCTTCTAGCGTTGTAAAATATTGCCTTTCAAAGATTTATCTTTCCT
>JAFMDF010000568.1 GCA_017857395.1 Bacteroidota bacterium
CTGCTATTTCTCCTACTAAAATTTTGATACTTTTTCCTTGGGCTAAAGCCTTTTCCCAACTAACAAATTCTTGATATTCGAGATTCTGAAAAATTACAAAATATCTAACCGTGTCAATAACTTTTATTTGTTCTATTTCAAATACGGGTTGTTCCATTTTCCTTTATTTTTATTCTTCTGCTAAAACCTCCTCAAAATGCCCCCAAGCCACCCGATAATCTTCCACCCTATCACACCCATCAAAAGGCGCATAATAAACCACTTCCTGCCCTCCATACAATTCCGACTTCTTCGGGTCTATCGTATGCGTATATCGCTCTCCTGCGGACATATCACGTATGGTCTTCCAAGTAGCACGGTCAACGCCCACGCCCGTCAGCCCTTTGGAACAAGTAAACACAATATTCCCTTTTTGGTCATACCAAGTATCGTCCTCATTTTGCTGCAAAACGGGAAATTGTACATTATAAATTAAAATTAACTCATCTAAAGTCAACCCTAATGCCATGGCGGTTAGCACATCTATTTCTACTAAGGCTTGGCGACGTTCGTAATAATTTCTTAGCGGAATGTCCCATGTCCATTCTGGGGTGAGGTTGGAGAAGGATTTTAGCCTTGGGTCTGTTTTTGACCAGTTGTCTTCTTTATAAAAATCAATAAAACGTTCTTCCCATAATCCAGAATAATTTTGGGTTAAACAATTTAGAATTAGTATTCTAATCACTAATTTAGCGGCAAATTTATCGTTAACCCCTAAAGGCAACCCTTGAATAGAATCATCATATAGATTTCCTCTACCAATAGTTTTAATATAGAAATCAAATAGTAAAGAAGAAGTAATTGCAGCTAATTCTACTAATTGAAAAGTATCTTTAAAAATAATAGAAATAACACCATTAGAGTGCGATACTTTAGCTGGTAAAATAGTAGGTTGCAGGGTGCGCTCGCTTGATACATTAATCATTTTACTAAAGCAAACTTTATGATAATCTATCCAATTATCATAAATTGGTTTACCCTTCTTATCGTGACTCAAAATAGCTAATCCATTTATTCTTTTTTTAAATATTATTAATTCTTCCTTAGGTTTGTAGTTTGTCCTTGGCACATAGTTATCTAAAATTTTTGTTAAGTCAATTACATCATAATGATAATTTTGGGTACAAATTTCCCTTGGAGTCTTATTAATAGGATTACCCACGAAAAAATGAGGACCAGAATATATTAACTCATATTTCTCAATATTAGGAATAGAAGTTTCTCTGTAAATAACTCCAGAGTTAACGGCATTTGTTTCATCCCAACAAACTGTAGTTTTAGATTTGAAATCTCCTACTTTAGAAGGAAATTTACTCAATTTTTCTAAAATACTTAAAATTTGACAAGAATGTATGCTCACTAATTTTGCGCCTTCCCAGTTCTCCGAATTTTCGAAAGTTCTTGCAAAAATTTGAAGTTCTTTTTTCCTAATATTTACTATTCGGTCACGATGTGAACTATAATTCCAAACGTACCTTCCAGTATTTTTATCTAGTATTTTAATTCCTCCACAGTTGCCTACTCCATTATGAATAAAACAACCATCTATTGTTGAAGGATGGATTAAATTACTAAAGGAAATAAAATTGGGTAATTGCCTTTTCCCAGAATAAATATGGCTACCATATGCTAATTGGTCATGAACTTCAGCAAATAATTTTATTCCATTTAAAAACTGAAAATGATATCGCAATCGCTGATAAACCTCTTTCCGCAAAACCTGCCCTTTTGGGTCATCATAAATTCCCTCAGGATGCAATAAGCCCAAAAATCCTCCCTCATTAATCCATTGAAACCCATTTTCAATAATACATTTATACAAATTGGTCTGCTGTCCTTGCAAAAGTGGATAATTTTGTACTGCATTCATGAAAACAGCCGTGCCTTCTGTTTCGATATATTCGCTAAAATAAGCTTCTTGTAAAATTTCATTTTCCAAAAAGACTTTTTGTTTTTTGCGCACCTCTGAGGCAGATGTTTTCCGAATCATCACCTCTGGATATTTTTCCGAAATAATCCCCTTCTCCTCAAAAGTAATCTTTAACCACGGCGGATTTCCCACCGCCACATCAAAGCCCCCACGCTCCCAAAATACTTCCACAAACTCTAATTGATAATGAAAAAAGCTATAGTTCTTAGCACATTGCTGTACAATTGCCAAGCGGTCCTCACTAAAAAGCGTGCTACTTTCTCGATTGGTATACTCCACAATGACCTCTGCTACCTGTGATAATTCTTCCTCCTGTCGATAGCTACTTAGGGTCAATTGCCGATTGGCATTAAATAAATCACCTTGAACCGTATTACTGACAATCGGCTTTCCTGTTGCTGCTTTTTTATGTAATTCTTTCGCCATATCCAAGTCTAAAATACGGGCAATGTCATCATACCATTGTTTTCGATTGGGCAATTGTGCTGCCTGTCGCATATCCCAAAACCAGAGACTGCACCAGTAGTCCATCACCGTTTTAAGCTTAAAATAGGGCGCATTATTTTGATTTCGATTATCCGCTAAACGCTCTTTTTCTTCGTAAGACCGCAAATCTGCTTCAATAGCCTCGCCGCCTGCGATAGCTCCCCAAAGATTCACTTTAGTCTTCGTTTGTGCATTGACAGTTTGTTGAAACCGATAATGTTCTGCCAACAGGTCATCTATTTTTTTGGAAAGAATTTGTAAGCGTTCTAGTTCTTCTCTGCGAATCGGTAAAGTAATGTCTTTGCGCCATTCCGTCACCGCTTTAGCTTCGGCTGGAAACTGTTGTTTTAACAATTTTATCCCTGCCGAGGGGACCATATTTTTATCAGGTAGCAAAAAATGATAAATCTGGTCTGTTTTCCGTTCTATCTTCGTTTTTAGAAACTTCAACGGTTTCGGTGCTTTAGTCCACCATTCTTTTTTATCCCAACGAGTGCCTTCTTTATTTTTAGGTTTATACAAAAAATCATTAGGTGAATAGGCTTTTAGCCAACTGCCCACCACCGCATTACCTACGCCTAACCGATAGCCAAAAAAGGGCGACTCCATATCTTTGTGCATCCCATTTAGCCACAGCGATAATTTGCCTAATTCTACGGCGGTTGGGTTAATATCCACGCCATAAACATTATTGGTCGCTATATAAATTTTGACCTTTTGTAGCTCTTCTTGAAAATCTACGGGGGGAATCCGTTTGCCCAACATGGACTGCTTAGCTTCCAAATAAACTGCCGCCAATTGATTAATTACTTCATTATGAAAAGCAGCTGCTCCCATCGCAGGTTCTAAGACTTTTAAGCGCAAGATTTCATCCGCTTCTATCCATTTCCCATCCGTATCTTTAAAGCGTTCTAATAAAGGCTTTAGCGTATATTTGACCGTCGTTTGGGTCAATACCTCAGGCGTATAATAACTCGCTGATTTCTGCCTATCTC
>JAFMDF010000203.1 GCA_017857395.1 Bacteroidota bacterium
GTTTCGATCGCATTATTTACAGGGAAATCAGCTGTTGTAATGCTCCCCATGCCTGCATCATTATTAAAAGTGCCTATTAAAGTTTTTACAGCAGTAGACGTATATGGATTAGCTTGTATAGTTGCAAATCTGTAAAACTCCACTTCATGGAAAGGAATAGCTGATGCATCCGTCATTACTGTAAAGCTAACCGTTTCTCCTTGACAGATATTAGTTACTTTATTATCAGTTGTAGCAATCATTGGACAAATACAATCATCATCATCACTATCAATTCGACCGTCGCCATCATCATCTTTCCCATTATTACAAATCTCTACTTGTTGTGGGCAATTAATTGGTCCCGTTAAATCCCACATATCGCCGCCGCCTATAAAAAGGCTACTACCAATAAAATTACCAGTAGTTCTGTCTATTTGCTGAATCGTTCCAGTTTCCAGGCCGCCTCCCCATAAATTACCATTGACATCTATCCCTAATTGTAAAGCGCTTG
Source organism: Bacteroidota bacterium (assembly GCA_017857395.1). GTDB lineage: Bacteria > Bacteroidota > Bacteroidia > Chitinophagales > Saprospiraceae > JAFMDF01. The sequence continues at coordinate 494 of JAFMDF010000203.1, forward strand.
GCATATCTGTCCGAATAGTCGTGAAAGTCCCACTTTCTATTTGATATTTAAAATAAAGGCTCGTATTGACATTTCCATTATAACCAAGACCTGCATAAATTACTGTTTCACTATTTTCTGTGGTGACCACCATGTCTCCCCAAGTAGTATTAGAGGGAATAGGTACATTTAAATTGCTTGCACTTCCTGTAGCCGAAAGGCCGTCTACTGCTAAAGGAAGTTGATAAATGACAGGGTCACCCGCTGTAAAATCATCTTCGAAACCTAAGTATAAGTAGTTGTTAAAATAAGCACCACCTCCACTAGTTATGGATTCATCAACACCTACTTGCCCACTCAAATTAATCAATGTTCCATGTACATCTGTTATGGGATTCCAATAATAAATTGTTTTATCTCTGCCATAATAAACCAAACCTGCATCTGGATTAGCCGCTGTAGCATTTAAATTTCCATTTGTAAATGGAGATTGCCCAGCAATACTAGTTGCGCCCGTATTTAGATTTACTTGTGATAGTTGCGCATTATCTCTAGCTACAAAAAGTAAAGATTCATTACAATCCGTGCTACAATCAGGGTCTCCTCCATCAATAAAACCATCTCCATCATCATCTTTATTATTACCACAAATTTCTGGGCAACCACTCAATCCGGTAACAGCAATATTTGAGTTAGTAGTACAACCTCCAGGACTAGTTACCGCTACTGAATAAGTCATTGATTTCGCTCCATTAACAGTAATGGCACTAGTTGTTTCCCCAGTATTCCATTGATAGGATAACTCCTCAACGTTTCTGCATTTTCGCCCTACTGCATCTAGATAGAATGCAGTTGCTCCATCATCTGTAATTTTAATATATCGACTAGCTCTTGGCATTGTAAAACAGAAATTTTGCCATTCCGTACCAACGAAAATTTGCGTAGTAACTATATTATAAGAAGCAGTTGCAGGTGTTCCATTATTCAATAACCAGGCTGTTGCCTCAGAAGGGATCGTTTCGCTAGTCGACTTAACTCGAAAACAAATTTCTTCGCCATCAGGAATTACTTCCCCAAAATCCCATACCATTCTTGTGTAAGTATCATCCGAAATTCTATTCAAAAATGCCGCTGCTCCATCTGGCGCATCAATAGTTAAAGTGGCATCTGTAATATTTCCTTTAGTATCTGCTATAATCGTAGCATAAGTAATGCATTGATTGACAGAAATAGCTACATCTTCTCCACAACTAGTCACAGTTGTAGCAGACAAACTAACGGCGGCCGAACAATCGGGATCTTCACAATCCACTAACCCATCACCATCATTATCTATATTATCATCACAAATTTCTTGGCCTTTGCATTCCAATATATTTATTTCTAAAGCGGTTGTCCAATTAGTGCCATTCGTATCAGATAAAGCCACTAATCTAATGTATCGACCTTCTATCAAACTAAAACTAATTTCTTTATCTCCTAAATTTTCATAAGTTAAAGTCCCCGCAGCTACAGGAATTCCCCAGACACTCCCGTTTGCACTGACATACACTTCATAATCACCCATTCGACCATCAGCAAAAGTTCGGTTCGGCAAATAGCGCAGTCCACCAATTTTATAAGTTCCCCCTAAATCAATTTGGATTTCATGCGGTAAAGGATAAGTAGTCTGGTCAAAACTAGTGTGCCAAATAGTTTCTGTATCGCCATCAAAAGCATTCGTGGCTTCTCCATAACTAGGTTGTTCACTATCTGCATAATGCAAAGTATAATTCGCTTGAGGAATAATGCTTAAATTAGGGCAACAATCATCATCGTAATTGTCTATTAGTCCGTCATTATCATCGTCTTGATTATTACCACAAATCTCTATGTCAGGTAAAGTTAAATCTAAATCTATAGCAAAAGGATGATGGTGCAATTCCCCCGATACATGTGTGTAAACTCGACTAACGACTTGGCCATTAATATTCCCCGAAGTATTTTTAGTTAAATCTGTATTTGGTGCAAAAACAGTCCCATAGATAGAATTCCCTCCATTAAGAATTAAATACTCTGTATTGTAAAAATTAAATAATATATAAGGCCCTTGTAAATCGCCAATACCGCCAAAAGTGGGTACAGTCCAATTAAAGGTCCCTGAAGCATCAATATTTATAATTAAGGGTTGACTGGCGCTAGGCTGTTGATTAAAAGTAATGGTAGAAAAATTAAGCAAATCTGCCCCTGTAATATTCAAAACATTTACTTGATTAGGGCTTAAATTGATGACGCCCGTACCCGAATTATTTGTCATGCTAAATGTAGCAGCATATTGGCTAATCGTGTTAGCATAAGTTTTGAAGTCGTTAAAATTGGCTGTAAAAGCAAGTAAATTGGCTTGGGCAACAGAGTTGGCAGGTTGGTGAATCTGTAAAGCAATTTTTGGATTACTATTATAATCACCTGCAGCTATACGGGTTGTTACGTCTATCCCATTTTGGCTATCGTAGATATTAGAACCATTAGTGTTCCCTAATTTAACAAAAGTATTTAGGTTAACATTGATTCCACTACCCGATGCATAAACAAGCTTTCCGCCAATTAATAAACCTGTATTTTCAGTATCTCCATTGGCTTGAAAACTACCCGTATGATTCCCTGCTACGGTAAAGCTACCAATTAAATTTAAATCACTTCCCATAGCTACCGTTCCTTCAATATCCCCATTCACAGTACTTATTGATTCTTCTACAAATAAATTAAAATCAAACGCTTTTGCTAAAGGATTAATAGGAGTTTGCTGTTCATTATCTATGATGGAAATCGAATAAATTTCACTCGTATTCTCCCTTAATACCTGAAATTGTTTTATAAAATAAGGTACAGTATATCCAATATGGGTACACAATAGAAATATTATTAAAAAAAGTACTGTTTTTTTCTTTGTTTCAACCTTAAAAATCATGAGCTGCGTTTGTTAGTGTTCTGACATTAGAATAATGGCAAATATTTATCAAGTTTAAGGTGTTATTCGATTTTTTCTTACTTGAATTCTTTCAGTAAATAGGTAAGAATTCTTTCCTATTTTTAGACAGGCTAAGATTTTGAAAACACTTGCCTATTCTTCTTCACTCAAACTTTTGATAAATAGTAATGTTAAAGGCGCTTTGGCAATTTTTTGATGAATATCAGGCTCTATAGATTAGTTATGCTTTCTTTCACAAATCAATCCTATTTATGATAATGGAAAATCTATATTCGCTAATAATCTTACAAGATTACAGAAGGACCTTCTAAATTAGCCATATAAAAAATGGAGGATATTTTTCAATTATAAAAAGAGGGTAAAATAAGAGGGGTTTATATAATAAATTAACCTAATGGATATTTTTTTAGTTATCAATAAATTATTAAGTGGGGAATAAAAAGGGGGAGGTTTCTGGGTCTCATTAAAATAGAAAATAAGTCTAATAGGTGTTATTTAATAACAGAATAGTACAAAAACCATGCTTGATTTAAAGGAAAGAAGTAAGTAAAGGCCGATTAAGTTGATAAACATCAAATTAGGTAGGAAGAAGACATTAAATAAATGAAAATGAAATTAAAAATTTGTCCTTTCAAGGGAATTCCGAAGCTAGAAAATATTGATACAAGTTGATTTTAAAATTAGTAAGTTAACAACTAGATTTAAGCGCCTACAAACCATATTTCTCAAAATACAGAATAGCATCTACATGGGCTTTAATAATTTTTTGCTGTATCTTTTTATCTAGTAAGGAATAGACTTCTTTTTTATTATTATAAAAACCAGTTTCCGTCAAAACGGCTGGCATATTTGTTCGTCGAAGCACAAAAAATTGTTTGGTAGGCTGAGACTTAATCCCTCGATTTGTCCAACCTAAGGCATTGACTAATTGTTGCTGAAAAACGGCGGCTAGTTTTCTGCCCGTTCGACTTCCATGAAAAAACCAAGTTTCCAATCCTTTGGCACTCGTCCAAGTACCAGGTCCTGCATTTGAGTGCACCGAAAGAAAAATTTTTGGAATATCGGAAGGCACATTATTCGCTCGTAAAACTCGACCTTTTAAAAAATTATCTACATTTATTTCTGGTACAATATTATAGTATTTAATGTTATGTTTTTTTAGTTCCTTAATAATCCCTTTAACAATAATTCGATTAAATTCATATTCAAAAAACCGACTGCCATCTTTTAATTTAGGGGAACGTTTGCCTGCGGTAAGTTTGCCATGCCCATTATCTAAACACCATAAAAATCGTTGACTAGGCCTTGGTTTAGGCGTTACAGGTTCAGGTATTGGTTCAGGAGTAATATCAATCGGTGGTATTTCAGGTGGAGGCGTTTCTTCCACATCGGGTACGATTACCACTTCTTCTAAATTGGTATCAATCGTTACAATGGTATCTTGTGGTATATCTCCCCCATCCTGAGGCACCAAATCTTCTGGGTCAGGTTCAACTATGACAATACTTTCTTTATCTTTTGGCAAAAATAAACTTCGCAAACCTCCAAAAATATTTTTTAAAAAGGTGCGAAAGAACTCCGTAATTTTCTCTAGCATAAATTTTTAAGGGTAAAGAATCATTTATCGACTATCAATGGTTCACCAAATATAGGCAAAAGTGGCTATCATATACAAATATAAAATTAGCTTAAGTATTATTCCCTTTCCCTTTTTTCTAATTATTGATTACTTTGCAAAAAATATTTAGTCAATTTATGGCTAAAGAAGAAGGAAAGCATAAAAGGAACGACTAAAACCTATCAAAAAATTCATTTTGCAAAATCATGTGAACTATGCCAAAGAAGTTTTTAAAATTGAAGCACAAGCGATTCAACAACTTAGTCAATATTTAGACGACCATTTTAATCAGGCTATTGAATTAATTTTATTGACTAAAGGCAAACTGATAGTAACTGGAATGGGTAAATCTGGTCTAATTGGTCGAAAAATGGCCGCCACTTTTTCCAGTACAGGAACGCCTAGTTTCTTCTTACATCCAGCAGAAGCCTTCCACGGTGATTTAGGAATGGTCGCAAAAAATGATGTTTTATTAGCCATTTCTAAATCTGGAGAAACTTCTGAAATACTACAACTCATTCCTTTTTTTAAAAAACAACAATTACCTATTATAGCCATTTGTGCAGCTGCCAACTCTACGCTAGTAAAAAATGCGTCCCATTTTTTAAACGTGTTGGTCAATCAAGAAGCTTGCCCTTTAGATTTAGCCCCTACGGCTTCCTCTACCGCAACCCTAGCTATGGGGGACGCTTTAGCAATGGCTTTGATGAAAGCTAGAAATTTTCAGCGAGCAGATTTTGCCCAATTCCATCCCGGTGGCAGTTTAGGCAGGAAGTTATTAACGGCTGTTCAAACAGTAATGCACCAAAAAAAATTACCAATTATTCCGCCAACAACAGGTATGGAATCGTTAATCAATGCGATGACAACAGGCAAATTAGGCTTAGTTGTTATTCAAAAAAACCAACAAATTATCGGTATCATTACAGATGGGGATTTACGGCGGATTATGAGAAAAAAGCAAACTCAATTTTTTCAATTACAGGCCAAAGATTTTATGACAAAAAATCCTATCCGTATTGCTCCGTCCTTAACCATAAAAGCCGCAGAAGCATTAATGGTTAAACATAAAATCACTTCTTTATTGGTTGCCCAAAAAGGTAATTTAGTTGGAATTGTGCAAATTTATCAAGTCGCTTAATTTCTAAAAATGTTATATCAGCAATTAGTTAATACACCCTTTATTATTGCAGGTCCATGTGTCATCGAATCTCAAGATTTACTTTTTGAAATAGCGGAAGAATTAGTTCGATTGCAAGGCATTTTCAATATTCCTATTATATTTAAGGCTTCTTTTGATAAAGCGAATAGAACTTCTGTCCATTCTTTCCGAGGGCCTGGTTTGAAAAATGGCATTAAAATGTTAGCTAGGGTAAAAGAAAAATTTCAACTACCTATTATAACAGATATTCACGAATCCAATCAAGCCGCACCAGTAGCGGAAGTAGCGGAGATTTTACAAATTCCTGCTTTTTTGTGTCGACAAACGGATTTATTATTAGCAGCAGGAGCGACGAATAAAATTGTTAATATCAAAAAGGCACAGTTTCTGTCTGGAAAAGATATGGCGTTCCCTGCGGAGAAAGTCGCATCAACGGGGAATCGGCAAATCTTATTAACTGAAAGAGGAAATATGTATGGCTATAATAATCTAGCGGTTGATTTCCGAAATATTCCAGATATGCAAGCTTTTGGGTATCCAGTAGTGATGGATTGTACCCATGCCGTACAACGACTAGGTGGTGCAGATGGCAAAACAGGAGGCAATCGAGAATTTGTTCCTTCCATGGCTTATGCTGCCAAGGCTTTTGGGGCAAATGGGTATTTCTTTGAAGTACATCCCGACCCTGCGATTGCTAAGAGTGATGGGCCGAATATGTTGTATTTAAAAGATTTTGAGGGGATTCTAGAAAAGTTATTGAAAGGTAATTATTCTTGAAAGGGAACAGTTTGAAAATTGAAAATTTTAAATTTTAAATTGAAAATTACATCAAATGATTCTAGGACAAAAATTAGTGATTATCATGCCAGCTTATAATGCGGCAAAAACAATTGAAAAAACTTATCGAGAATTACCTTTTGATATAGTAGATGAAGTTATTCTAACAGATGATTATAGTTCAGATAATACCATTGAGCGAGCTAAAGAACTAGGCATTAAAGAGGTGATTATTCATAAAAAAAATAAAGGCTATGGCGGGAATCAGAAATCTTGTTATAATCGAGCATTAGAATTAGAGGCTGATATTGTCATTATGTTGCATCCTGATTATCAATATACGCCCAAGCTGATTCATTCGATGGCTTATCTGATTGCCAATCAAGTTTATCCTGTTGTATTGGGTTCTCGAATCTTAGGCAAAGGAGCTTTGAAAGGAGGTATGCCTTTAATTAAATATGTCGCCAATCGTTTTTTAACCCTTTTCCAAAATATCTTAATCAATCAAAAACTATCAGAATACCATACTGGTTATCGCGCCTTTTCCAAAGAAGTACTAGAAAGTATTAATTATAATATCAATTCCGACGATTTCATCTTTGACAATCAAATGCTTTCCCAAATTTTTTATGCAGGCTTTGAAGTAGCAGAAATTACTTGCCCCACCAAATATTTTGAAGAAGCCTCTTCTATTAATTTAAAAAGAAGTACGATTTACGGCTTGGGTGTATTAGCCACTTCTGTCAAACATCGGCTTAATAAAATGGGTCTCTTAAAGTCTAGAATTTATCAAAAAAAATAAGGTGATGCACTTATAAAGTAATAAGATTACAGCGCAAGCCCATCCATTGACAATTAATCCGTTGGCTAAATCTGTTAGTGTTTCGTTAAAAAGAATAGAATGGTCAATAGTTTGGAGAACTATTTGCTTTAAAGTTGTTATATTTATTGCAGAGCTTTTGTAATAGACCAGATATTATTTCGTTTAAATGAAATAGGAAGTATTTATCGAAATATTTATCATTCAAAATATCCCTCAGAAAGAATTATTAGGTCTTATTCGACCACACAAAAAAATAACCTATGAAGTTTAAAGGATTTGTATTTTTCGCAGTGGCTGCACTATTTTTTTTAGTGGCTGCTAACCAACCTAAAACAGATGACGCCCAAAAAGAAGCAATTTTAATGCAAACTGTTTTAGCAGGTTTGGAACAACTGCATTATGCGCCTTACAACATTGATGATGACTTTTCTAATAAAGTCTTCGATTTATATTTAGAAAGAATTGATGGCAATAAGCGTTGGTTAACTCAGGCCGATGTTGACCAATTGGCTAAATATAAAGACCAATTAGACGATCAAGCAAAAGGCGGAACTTTCGAGTTTCTAAACCTAGCAGAAGAAACCATCAATAAAAGTTTAGTTAAAACAAAAGCGTATTACCAAGAATTCTTAGCCCAACCTTTTGACTTTACTGGCAAAGAAGTTATTGAATTGGATGGGGAGAAAAAAACCTTCGCCAAAGATGATGCAGCATTAAAACTGTATTGGAAAAAGGCAATGAAATATGAAACATTAACTCGATTAGTCAACAAAATAGAAGCACAAGAAAAGGCGCAAAAAGGGGAAAAAGAAGATAAATCTACTACTCCCTCTTTGAATGAAAATTCAAAAGAAAAAATACTAGAAGTAGCCGAAGTAAAGGAAAAAGAAGCAGTCGAAAAAATTAAAACGGTAGCAGAATTAGAAGCAGAATCTCGAAAAGCTGTCTTAAAACTATTTGATGATTGGTATCACAGAATGGAAAAACGCCAACGAAAAGATTTTGTGAGCGGTTACTTAAATTCTTTGACAAGTGTATTTGATCCACACACCAATTATTTTTTACCTGCAGACAAAGAAAATTTTGATATTGGCATGTCAGGTCGCTTAGAAGGTATCGGTGCAAGATTACAAGAAACACCGACTGATGAAACCAAAGTAGTTATGGTCGTGCCCGGAGGCCCTGCTTATAATGGAAAGGTACTGGAAGTAGAAGATATTATTCTCAAAGTAGCCCAAGGAGATGATGGTGATTGGTTAGATATTGGAGGATGGGACATTAACGACGTCGTTGCCAAAATTAGAGGTAAAAAAGGAACCAAGGTTCGATTGGCAGTTAAAAAAGTAGATGGCTCTACCGTAGAAACAACGATTATCAGGGAAGAAATTATTATGGACGAAGGCTATGCTAAATCTGCTATTTTAGATTTAGAAGGGATTGGTGATAATATTGGTTATATTAAATTACCTCGTTTTTATGCAGATTTTAATAAAAGAGATGGGCATCAATGTGCAGTAGATATAGGTATTGAATTGGAAAAATTAAAAGAACAAAAAGTCAATGGTATTATCCTTGATTTAAGAAATAATGGCGGCGGTTCTTTAAGAGATGTGGTGGATATGTCAGGATTTTTCATCGAAGAAGGACCAATTGTTCAAGTAAAATCAAGACGTGCAGATGCTGAAGTCTTAAACGATAGAGACCCAAGTGTACAATATGATGGACCTTTAATTGTAATGGTTAATTCTTTCAGTGCATCTGCTTCTGAAATTTTAGCTGCTGCTTTACAAGATTATGACCGAGCAGTTATTGTCGGAAGTGATGCTACATTTGGTAAAGCAACCGTACAAAGGTTTTTCGATTTAGATAGAGCAATTAGAGGCTATAGTGACATTAAACCATTAGGGCAAGTAAAAGTAACTACGCAAAAATTCTACAGAATTACTGGAAATTCTAATCAATTAGAAGGCGTTATTCCTGATATTATGTTGCCTGATAATTACGACTTTATTAAGACTGGGGAGCAAGAATATGAAACGGCATTGAAGCAAACAAAAATTGAATCTGTTGCACATAATCAAGGAGTTTTCCAAGTTAAAAATAAAGCTGCTTTAAGAACAGCAAGTGAGGGTAGAGTTGCTACTAATGAAATCTTCCAAAAGATTCAAGAAAATGCCAAACGATTAAAAAAGCAAAGAGAAAGTACTAGTTACTCGCTCAATATAGAAGCATTTCGAAAAAATAAAGCAACGAATAAAGCAGCCGCAGATAAATATAAAAATCTGATGACACCAATTGAAGATTTAACTGTTAGTAATCTAGCGGTCGACTTGGTACAAATCAATGCCGATTCTTCTAAAATCGGTCGAAATGATGCTTTTATTAAAGCATTGAAAAAAGATGTTTATATAGAAGAAACTTTGCATATCATGCAAGATTTAGTAAAAGGCAGTACAGCTTATATGGAAGCAGGAAAAGAATAGGATTCGTAAAAATATACCCTAAATAAAAAAGCGATATTGAGAAACCTCAATATCGCTTTTTTATTTTTATCTTAAAGCTTATGCGCTCTGTCTTAATTCATTCACATTATCATATCGCTTTACAATCAAATCTTTTAATTCTTTTCTAGCAAAGAAAATTCTACTTTTTACTGTCCCTAAAGGTAGTTCTAAGTAGTCTGCAATTTCTTGATATTTGTAACCCGCATAGTGCATCATAAAAGGTACTTTAATACTTTCGTCCAAATTCCTAATCATTCCTTTTAATTCTGCTACCATAATATTTGAATCTGCTTTATTAGAAATAGCTACACTCCCAGAATTAATATAATAATTATTATCAGTAGAATCCATAATCGTATTGGCTTTTACCTTTTTTCGATAATTATTAATGAAAATATTTTTCATAATAGTAAATAACCATGCTTTGAAATTAGTGCCTGTTCGGAATTTTTCCCGATTAGTTAATGCCCTGAAAGCTGTTTCTTGATATAAATCCTTTGCGTCTTCCATACTTTTGGTCAAATTATAAGCAAAAGAATTTAATACGGGAGTCATCTTATCAAACTTATTATAAAATTCTAAAGAGGTCATATCTATGGATTTAGTTAGATTAATTATTTTGTTGAACCAAAGATAGATAAAAGTTAAACAAAATACCAAATTTTGTTAAACATTTTTATTAAACATTCTTGAAAAATTTTATTCATGCGTTAGTATGTATTAAATTAAATAACTGATATTCAGTATTTTAAATTAAATTATTTCATTTTTTATTGTATTTTTTATTTTCATAAAAAAATGAAAGTTAATCATTTTTTATTGCATCTCTGTTTAACCTAAACAAAAAAATAGCTAACAAAAACAAAATTGAGTCTTCTTTAAAACTCAATTTTGTTAATTATTAGCTCCTTTCTATGAATTATACGGTCTTGAATAGTAGCATTGATTGAATGCAATAAAATTAATTTAACAAGTTCATCTTGCTTATTTCAAATGCGTATATAAAAATCCCGTCATCGCCTTATAAAACTCAAACCGATTTTCCTCATTCTGAAAACCATGCCCCTCATCGTACTTCACCATATAAGGTACATCAATACCTCTATCCCGAAGCGATTGTACGATTTGGTCTGCTTCATCAATATTTACTCTAGGGTCATTTGCTCCTTGTACTACAAAAAGTGGCACTTTGATTTTGTCCACATGTAAAGCTGGAGAATTAGCAATCATCATTTCTTTATCCGTTTCTGGATGGCCAACCATTTCATACAAAGTTTCTAAATAAGGTTTCCAATAAGGCGGAATGGTCTGCATAAAAGTAAATAAATTGGAAACCCCCACATAATCAATCGCACAAGTGTATAAATCAGGAGTAAAAGTAATGCCTGCTAAAGTAGCGTAACCACCATAACTACCCCCATAAATCGCAATGCGTTTTGGGTCAGTTATCCCTTTTTCAATTAACCAATTGACCCCATCCGTAACATCATGCTGCATCGTTTGCCCCCATTGTTTGAAGCCTTTTTCCCAAAAGTCTCGGCCATAGCCCGTACTTCCTCTAAAATTGACTTGCAAAACATTATATCCTCTATTCGTCAATAATAAAACCTCAGGATGATACCCCCAGCCATCTCTAAACCAAGGTCCTCCATGTGGTAAAATAACGGTTGGTGTAGCCTCTTTTTCCTTACCTAAAGGTTGTGATAAATAGCCATGAATGGTCAACCCATCTCTGGATTGGTATTGAATGGGTTGCATAGTTGACATATCTTCTTCCGCTATCCAAGGTCCGACTTCTACTATTTTAGTTAAATCATCTGTTGCTTTATCATAAAAATAATAGGCCCCTAATGACTTATCGCTATAAGTCCGAATCATATATTTAGATTCGTCTTTACTCGAACTTGCCAAGGCTACTTCATAACCTGCCAATTTAGTCTCTAACTTTTCTTGTAAATCGCCTCTTTCTTTATCGAAAAAGTGGAAATGTCTTTTCCATGTAGTATAAGCCACACCAGTTATTACCTTTCGTTTTTTGGAATACATCAATTGAGAGACATCCACATCTGAATGCTCAAAAAGTAACTCCCCAACTTCTTCCTTTTTCACCATGTCATAACGGACAATCACCGATTTATCTCGCCCAACATTAGAAGATACAAAAACAATGTCTTTATTATCAAATTCAAAAAATAAGGGCTGGAAGCTTACTTTAAAATTGGTCGTAAAGACCTCTTGAAATTCACTATCCTCCTCTGCTCGATAAATGACTTTTTGATTAATCCCATCTACCATTTGAATCGCTATTCGGAGTTTACCATCATGGTCAGTCATCCATTGCGTAATAGGTTCAGCAGGATTATTATTCGTCGCAATTTGCTGATACTCGCCCGTCTGAATATTAAGCCGATAGGGCTCAAACAACATCGGGTTATTTTTATTCATCCCAATAATAATCTGGTCATCTTGGTCTTTTAGATTATCAATCAGTTCGATTTTAACTTTATCAAAAGGTGTTAAATCCGTAGCATTTTGTCCATCTTTATCTACTGCAAATAGTTTAAAATTTTCATCTCCTCCACTATCTTTCACATAGACGATCCGATTATTGCCTTTCCAAAAGTAGCCACCAATATTTCTATCTGTATCATGTGTAATCTGAGTCGCCTTTTCTTCTCCAATTTTTTGAATAAAAATATTCATGCGTCTTTCATAAGGCGCTAAAAAAGAGAAGTAGTTGCCATCAGGAGATAATTGATACCCTGTTTTTTCTGGGTTTTTGAAAAAATCTTCAATGGAGTATTTATAAGTACCTTTATCAGCATTGATTAAGGCTTGTAAGGCTCCTGGAGAACTTGGTAGGCTGGTGTTGCCTGGTAGTTTTGTTTCAGTCATTATTCTCTATAAAATTTTAAGATAATAGTATTTCTTTTGTAGCTTAGGCATTCTTGCCTGAGCAATTTAACGTTATCCTATTCAAGCAAGAATGCCTAAGCTACGTAGTTAATACGGATCCACATCCACATTAATCCGCACAGAAGTATACCCTTCTTTCTGCCCTAACATCTGATTAGCTGCCAAGACAACATTTTTTACTTGTTGAATCTGTTTACTGTTGCGGCCTAATTTTATCATTACATCTAATAAATAATAATTTCTAACTCTAGGAATAGATGGCACAGCAGGTCCGATCACCATATTACCCAATTTTTCTTTTAAGAATTTAACATAAAAATAGCCGCCTTCATTAACTGTTTGTGGCTTTTTATGTTTAAGGGTAATTTGAATCAAACGATAAAAAGGAGGATACATAAAATCTTCTCGTTCAATAATTTCTCTTCTAAAAAATCCTTTAAAATCATTGGTCACTACTTCTTTTAAAACGGGATGATCTATATCATAAGCTTGAATAATGACCAAACCTTGTTTTTTCTTTCGGCCTGCTCGACCACTCACTTGGGTCATTAGTTGATAGCCTCTTTCACTTGCTCTAAAATCGGGAAATTGTAATAAATGGTCTGCACTTAAAACACCGACAACACCCACATTATCAAAATCTAGTCCTTTCGTAACCATTTGAGTACCCACTAAAATATCTAAGCGCTTTTCTTCAAAATCATTGATAATTTTAGCATGGGCATTTTTTGTCCGAACGGTATCAAAATCCATTCTGCCAATCTTCGCATCGGGCAAATAGATTTTCATTTCATCTTCTATTTTTTGTGTCCCGAAACCCATCATCTTCAATTCTATACTACCACAAGCAGGACAAACTTTGGGGATAGATTCACTATGTCCACAATAATGGCAACGTAAGTCATTCGTAAATTTATGATAGGTCAAACTTACATCACAATTCACACATTCTTGATGCCAACCACAAGTGATGCAACGCAAGGTAGGCGAATAACCTCTTCTATTTTGAAATAAAATAGCTTGCTCTCCTCGTTCGAATGATAATGCAAGCGCATCAATCAAAACAGAAGTAAACAGCCCTTTCATTTTTTTCTTCTTATGCTCGTCCTTTTTATCGACTAATACAATTTCTGGCATTTTAATGCCACCAAATCGCTCCCTCATTTCGATTAAACCATATTTTCCAATATAAGCATTTTGATAAGTTTCTATAGAAGGCGTAGCTGTTCCTAAAAGGATTTTTGCCCCATGTATATATGCCATATAAACGGCAGTATCTCTAGCATTATACCTCGGTGCAGGGTTATTTTGTTTATAAGAAGGGTCATGTTCCTCGTCCACAATAATCAATTCCAAATTACTATAAGGCATAAACATTGCCGAACGAGCGCCTAGCACTAAAGGCACGCCTGCTTTCACATTTTTCCAAACTTCTACTCGCTGCTGATCATTAATTCGAGAATTATAGACATTAATTTGGTCACCAAAAATCTTTTCAAGTCGCATTATAATCTGCGTCGTCAAAGCAATTTCAGGAATTAAATACAAAACCTGTCCACCTTTCTCAATCACGGCTTTCATCAATTCTACATAAACCCTCGTTTTTCCACTTCCAGTTACTCCATGTAATAAAGCTACATTTTTCTCCTTAAAAACAGCTCGTATTTCTTTTAATGCTTGAACCTGCTGATTGTCTAATTCGGATGTTGCGATTAACTCATCCTCATATCCGCCCAAGCGACTGACTTCTCTTTCGTATAATTCAAAAATTCCTTTTTTAGCCATCGCTTTTAAAACGGTCGAACTGACATTGGCTTTTTTATAAATGTCTTGCTTCCGCACAAATTCTTGTCCTCGTTCTATTTGCAAATACGCCATTAACGCCTCCATTTGACGTTCAGCTTTACCAACTTTATCAAAGGCTATTTGCAATTGTTCTCGGTCAGATTGGTATGGTTCTTTTAAACGAACACAAGCAATTTTTTTAGGTTTGTATTTTTCCTTGAGGGTTTCTTTTAAATAAATGACTCGTTTTTCCAACAACTTATTAATAATAGGATAAATCGTCTTTTGATTTAAAATGGCTTGAATGTCTTCAATTTTTAATTCGCTTTGAATCGTTAATGCTTCTGCAATTAAATATTCTTTATCATTTAAAACCTCAAAATTATCATCAAAAACAGGACTTAAAGTAATGGTCGTTTCACTATTCAATTTCAATCCCGCAGGTAAAGCAGCATTCATGACTTGCCCAATCGTACAGCAATAGTATTCAGCTATCCATTGCCATAATTTATATTGCTGGGAACTAATAATCGGCGTCGTATCAATAATAGAGAAAATCGGCTTGGGTTTATAATCCGTAGGCTGGTTAGTGTGAATATCGACGACTAGGCCTGCATATAATTTACTCTTGCCAAATTGGACTTCTACTCGCATACCAAACACTAAGTCCTTTGCCAGTTCATCAGGAACAACATACGTATACGTTTTAGGAACAGCTATCGGAATGATGACTGTGGCAAAAATTGCCTCTGCTAAAACAGGATGAAATAGTAGTTCGCTCAATAAATTATTTTGTACGGTTTTGAATATGATTTTTAGTAAAAATACGATTTTACAAAAATAGACATCTTTTGAATAAGTGGCGAAAGAAAAATAAAAGGTAATTTCTTTTGGCGTCAAACAAAAAAAGGGATTATCGCACTATAAAGTACAATAATCCCCTTTTACAAATTTCATCATTCGATGGGATAAAATTTGTTATAAAAATTTATCTCTGATTATCTCTAGAATTCAAAAATATCATCAAAATGTATAGTAGTTGTGCGATAGCAGCCAATGCACCAACAACATAAGTCATTGCCGCCCATTTAAGTGCATCTTTTGCCCCGTCATGTTCTCTGCCTCTAGTAATGCCCGTATTTTCTAACCAAGCTAAAGCTCGATTACTCGCATCAAATTCAACTGGTAAAGTCACCACACTAAATAAAGCAGTAATAGCAAAAATGGCAACTGCTCCCAATAAAACATAAGGATTGTTCATCATTGCGGCGAACATAAAGCCCATGCCAAAGATAAATTGCTGAATTTTTGAAGAAAACTGTACAATTGGTACAATAGCCGATCTAAATTGCAACATGGCATAAGATTCTGCATGTTGTACCGCATGACCTACTTCGTGCGCAGCGACTGCTGCTGCAGAAACAGTTCTGCCATTATATACATCTGGGCTCAGACTAACTATTCTAGTTTTTGGGTTATAATGGTCTGTTAACCTTCCTTTTCCTTGTGTTATTTCAACATCATTTATATTATAGTATCGAAGCATTTCAGCAGCTACTTCTCTGCCACTCATACCAGAACTAGTGGGCATCTGAGAATATTGTGCAAATTTCTTTTGCAGCTTACCGCTAACAAATTTGCCAATCAAACCAAATACCATGCTAATGCCTATTAATCCGTAAAGTATCAATGTTTTAGTTTTTTGTTAAAAAATAAGTTTTTAATTTTCAATCTAAAATTTGAAAATTATATCAACTAACTTCTAGTAAATCAACAGGAAGTCGTTTTAGAAGGCTACCCTTCTAGCGTTGTAAAATATTGCCTTTCAAAGATTTATCTTTCCT
>JAFMDF010000204.1 GCA_017857395.1 Bacteroidota bacterium
TTAATAATAATGCTTCTTGGGAAGTATCTAATAAGGGTTGATATTTTTTTTCTACTAAAGTGAGGTATTCCAAAGCTTTTGGATAATGAAAAACTTGGTTATACACCATCCCAATATAGAGCGTCGTTATAGCTAAATAGACTTGATGTTGGACCGCGATACTTTTTTCCTTTGCTTCTAATAAATGCGTAACTGCTAGCGTGCTATCCTTCTGTTCGAGTGCCACCTGTCCCGATAAAAGATAGGTCTGAATCAGTAATTCTTCATACCCTTGTTCTTCACCGGTTTGCCTTGCTCGTTCTACATAATTCTTTGCTTGGCTGGTATCTTTTTTATGAAGAAAAATACGACTTTGTAGTAAATAATTTTCTACCAATACCCAATAATGCGCTTCGTCTGTATGTTGAATTAATAACTCTAAAGACTGATTCGCTAAACTCAAAGCTTCTGCTATCAACCCATCCGCTAAAGCTAATTTTGTCAACCCATTTAAAGCTTGTATGGCACCAATATCGTAGTCAGCTTGCTGGCTAAGTTGTAAAATATGTTGATAAACTACTTGTGCTTTTAGGTTTTCCTGCAATTGATAGTGTGCCTCTCCAATTAATAAATGAAAAGATAAGAACGCAATCGAACTATCCAGTTGGGGAGTTAATGCCTGTAGTTCTAATAATTTATGTTTAGCAAGCGTAGGGAAGGTGGTATCTTTTGAAAATCGACCTTTAGTTAATAAAATTTCACACCATAAGATAGTGCCATAAAAAGAAAGGTCAGAACCACTATCTTGTTGTCGTTTTTTCAAAGACGTATCAATGGCTAATAGTGCTTTGTCTAAATCTAAAGCACGCAAATGCTGCTTAGCTCGTAGGAGCGCAGGATCGTTTAAGTTATTGTTTAGTGGTGTACTCAATTGAGTAATAGTTTTTCTCTTCTAAGCTCTGTAAGTAAGTACGAGGATAAAATTGTTTTATTGTTAGATTGTTTTATTGTTATCGTAACACACTATCGAACAACAATTTAACAATATATCAATTCAACAATTATCATAAAATTACTTTTCTATTCAACAAAGCCTTCTAAATTTAATTTAATTGTTCTTGGTCTACCATTTGTCACTACCGTAACCGTCGGCTTTTGTCGGCCTACTTTATGCTCACTATCGAAAGTAACATCTATAGCGCCTTCTTTGCCTGGTTCAATTGGTAAAAAAGGGTAGCTAGGAAAAGTGCAGCCACAACTAACATCTACACTTTTAATTACTAACGGAGCATTGCCTGTATTCTTAAATTTGAATTGATGGCTTACTTTATCACCTGTCTTAATCGTCCCAAATTTATGAACCAATCCATCAAATTTAATCTTAGCCCGCTTCTTCTTTTTCTTTTTAGTTGCCACAGGCGCTGCTTTCTTATCAATAGTAGTTGCTGTTTTGATAGCTACTTTCTTAGTAGTAGTCTCGGCTTCTTCCATAGGCCTTGCTACCGTAGTTTTCGCTTTAACCAAAACCGTACTATCAATTATTTCCGCTGTCGTTTTTACTGCTACTACAGGTGGGGTTACTGCCGCTTCTACTGATTCGGTGGTTACTGCTTTTTCGGTTGCTGTTGCATTTTTACATTGAGTAAAGAGCAATAGTACGCAGATATTTAAAAGCATGAAGTAAAATAATCTTGACATTTATATTCAGTTTTGCTGCAAAAATAATTAAATGTTTCTCATTTCCTACTTAAGTAGGCATTCTTGGTAATATTTTGACGAGATTAGAAATAGAAAGACACATTATTGGAAGATTGTGTACGCTTAATTTGTATAGCATACAAAAAAACAAGACACGATCCACCCCTGAATCGTGTCTTTAAACCAAACGTTATGACCAGTTAATATTTTCTTGAGTGCCAGTTGCGAGTATTTGAAAACTCGTAACCCGTAACTGGCAACTCGTTACAGCAGACAGATGTTAGTATTTCAAAACTAGATGAGTGTGGGATTTGTTAGTCAATACTAATAAATCGGTCATAAGGGAATATCTAATTTTGTAATCCTAACCCCTGCCTACTGTTGATTTTTTTTAGTTTCCATTGGTATATCTAATATTGCAATTGGTCTAGTTTACTTCCTAAAATTTTAATGGTATTTTTGTATTTCCAGAAGGCTGTAAACCGTAAACCGCTAAGAAAAATAAGGAGCGACCTTGCCGATTAGTAACCAGCAAGAGTCACTCTTTACGACGCCTATTGATTGTTTTTTAAATCAGATGATGTTTCTTTTAGCTGATTGTTTGTTGTGTTGTTCGTGTTGTTTTTCTCATTACTAGTTTGTTTAGCTCCCCTTGCCGCAAATAAGCCGTCTAATACTGTATCACTATAAAAGTCTGCAGCAACGTAGCCAGAAAAGTTCATTATCGTGGCATCTGCGCCACTTTCCAGTAATAAAGTAACCGCTCTATCTTTTTTGTTAGCAGCCGCCAACATCAAGGGAGTATCACCTTTCATATTTTGGTGACTGACATTGGCATTATTTTGAATCAGGGCACGAATTACGTCTAAGTGACCTAATTCAGCTGCAACACATAAAGCGGTGTTGTCCATATAATCTGTCGCATCGACTTCCGCACCGTAGTTAATTAAAATCCGAACAATTGCAGGATTTCCGTTTACGGTAGCCAATTGTAAAATGGGGGTACCAATCTTATTTTTCCAGTTTGCATCGCCTTGGGGGTCGGCGCTTTTACTTAATAAAATACCTGCCACAATATCATGTCCCTTTTGCATAGCGATATAAAGAGGGGTTTCGCCATTCGCATTAGGTTCATTAATTTTTGCGTCATTTTTAATTAAGAAAGCAACCGTTTTAGGCTTATTCAATTCCGCAGCTCTGGCAAGAGGGGTTTCGCCATTGCTTTTGTGGTTAACCTTAGCTCCTTTGCTCAATAAAGTTTCGAGGAGAAAGAGGTCGTCTAATTCAATTGCTAGGTATAAGGGGGTTTCGCCTGCATCGTTTTTCAGGGAGGTTTTAGCTCGCTTTGCTACTAAGTTGATAATATTCATATTACCACTTTTAATAGCTAACGTTAAGGGGGTTTCGCCTTCATCATTTTTGAGATTGATGACTGCCTTTTTAGTTAACACTTCTACTACGGAGGCATCTTGGTTTTTGATAGCTAGTGTTAAAGCCGTTTCACCTTTCTCATTTTTTCGATAGTAATGGATGCTGTCTTTTTGCATACCTGCAATCCGATCAGCGTTGCCAGAATTAATGGCTTCAAATTGATATTCAAAACCACTTTTTTTCGGCTTCTTCGTCTTCTTCGCTGATTGGGGGGCTTCCGAATCGGTTTCGGGAGCATTTATAGTTGTAGGGGAATTATTTTCTGTTAAAAAATCTTTTTCGGATGTTGTAGATACTTCTTCTTGCGCTATTACTACAGTTGTAGCAAAAACGAGCATGGTTAAAATTAACGATAGGTACTTCATGATGGTCACTTTTGTTTTTTGCCAAAATAACGTGACGTCTAAAAATTAGTTAAACAGCTTAAAATTGCTTGTTAATCAACATAGTTTTTAAAATGTTAAGAACTATTGCGGAATGATTAAGGAATTATGAAAAACGATAAATTTATTTGTTCCTTATCATTTAAGCATAAATCGTAAACTAATTTTTTGTCACTAAAAAGTGTAGAAGGTTTTAACCATAAAGAAATATCGCTTTAAATTTTAAGTTAAAAGATACCCGATTAAATGACGTTTTGGAAGTTCCAAAAGACCATTCAAAAGATTGATTTTTGAATGAAAGTAATTTGTGTTGTAGAATTTACTTAGAGTGAAATGCAGTAAACCGCAATGGCGGTTAAAAAAGATAGATTAGATTATAGTAGAAGATATTTGGATAAGCTATTAAATTTTTCTTATTTGTTAATAATTACAATCTATAAATGTTTTTAGCAGCTATTTTATTATCTGAAAGCTGATTTTTTTTTAAAATAATTTCATTTTATTTTCAAAAAAAGCTACTATAAATTTATTAACTAACTGAT
Organism: Bacteroidota bacterium; assembly: GCA_017857395.1. Lineage (GTDB taxonomy): Bacteria > Bacteroidota > Bacteroidia > Chitinophagales > Saprospiraceae > JAFMDF01. The sequence goes on from JAFMDF010000204.1 coordinate 4,034, forward strand.
TATTAGCTATTTGCACCTAAATTTAAATAAGAAAAAATAATTTGATTTTATCTAAAAATAATGGAAAACATAGATGCTTTAAGAATAAACTTCAGCCCAGACCAATTAATACTATTAAATTTTTGTTTGGGATTTTTGATGTTTGGCGTAGCCTTGGATATAAAAATAAAGGATTTTGAACAATTACTCCAATCTCCTAAACCACCTATTATTGGTCTCATTTCCCAATTAATTTTATTGCCAATATTAACCTTAGGCTTAACCTTTCTATTAGCGGTGCCTCCATCCATTGCCTTGGGAATGGTTTTAATAGCGGCCTGTCCTGGAGGAAATGTGTCCAATTTTGCCGTACATCTGTCCAAAGGAAATACCGCTTTGTCTGTTTTGATGACTTCGATTTCTACCTTAATGGCGATTTTTACAACGCCCATTTTATTTGGCTTATTATCCCAGTATATTCCAAATACAGCTACTTTAGGGCAAAGTATTTCGGTCGACCCAATTGAAATGATTCAAACCATTTTAAAATTAGTGGTACTTCCGCTAACTATAGGCATGTCTATCAATCATTTTTACCCTATATTAACGAAGCGTATTCAAGCTCCTGTTAAAATATTATCCATGATTATTTTCTTTGGGATTGTCTTTTTTGGTATTAAAGGAAATTGGGAAAATATTTTAAATTATGTAGATGATATTTTTTTTATCGTTTTAATTCATAACTCCTTAGCGTTTTTACTAGGATTTAGTTGGGCAAAATTAATGAAAATGTCGGTTGCCAATACTAAAGCCATAACAATTGAAACAGGGATTCAAAATTCGGGCTTAGCCTTAATAATTGCTTTAAATTTTTTCAGCGATTTAGGCGGTATGGCATTAGTCGCTGCTTGGTGGGGGATTTGGCATTTGCTTTCTGGTTTTATAGTGGCAATGTGGTTAAGTAGAAAGCAATAGTTAGTCTAGTAGTTCAGTATATCAGATTGATCATTCAAGTTGCCATGTTGCGTTGTTGCGTTGTTGCGTTGTTGCGTTGTTGCGTTGTTGCCATGTTCTATGCCTAACAACGCAACATGGCAACAACGCAACAAGGCAACACAAATTAAATGATTAAGCTCATTACCTCATTAATCTCTTAAACTCAAAAAATAACCCCTCATTAACACTAAAAGTAATAATATTGCACCTATGAAACTAAATCGTGTCCTACAATTAGGCAATCCTTTATTATACGAAAAATCTGAACCCGTTAAGCCATCAGAATTGGAAAGCTTACGACCTGTATTTCAAGATTTGCATGACATAATTCTAGAATTTAGAGCAAAATATAATGCAGGTAGGGCAATTGCAGCACCACAAATAGGCGTCATGAAGCGGGTGATTTGCTGGAATGTAACAACCCCAGAAGTCTTAATTAATCCAGAAATCACTTTTTTGAGTGAAGACCTAATGGAATTATGGGATGATTGTATGAGTTTTCCAAATTTATTAGTGCGCTTAAAACGCCATAAAAGTTGTTCTCTAACGTTTTTAGACGAAAACTGGGAGCGGCAAACATGGCATTTAAAAAACGATTTATCCGAATTATTTCAACACGAATTTGACCACTTAGACGGTATTTTGGCCACACAAAGAGCTATTGATGACCGTTCCTTTAAATGGCGATAATATCTTTGATTTTCAAATCCTATTAATTGAATCATTTTTTCATCTTGTAAATAAAATCCTATTATCCTGTGCTAAAAAAAATAGACCAATACATCATTTCTAAATACCTAAAGACCTTCTTCTTTACGGTCTTGCTATTTACCATGGTATCGGTGATTATTGACTTTAGTTCACAGGTAGATAAATTCGTAGAAGAGGCCTGTACCTTAGAAGAAATAATTGTAGATTACTATTTAGCCTTTATTCCATGGATTAATGGCTTATTATTCCCATTATTTGCTTTAATCTCTGTCATTTTCTTTACTTCTCGAATGGCGTATAATTCAGAAATAATTTCTATTCTGAATGCAGGCGTTAGCTTTAGAAGGATGATGTTGCCGTATTTAGTCGCTTCAAGCTTAATTTGTGGCTTACATTTATTTGGCAATCATTACATCATTCCACTCGGCAATAAATCCAAAGTTGATTTTGAACATGCTTATATTTATAAAAATGAGGACAAAGGGCAAACGAGAGATGTCCATTTATTATTAGATAGAGATGAAGCCGCTAAAACCCAATCAAAAGCATACATTCGATTTTATCGAAAAAGAGATACCTCCGCCAAAGATTTAATTTTAGAACAATTTGTCGATAATCGGTTAACCTTTCGTTTAAAAGCAAAAAAAGCGGAATGGATTGCTGCTAAAGACAGTATTTACAATTGGAAATTAACAGATTATGAAATTAGAACTTTTGATGGTAATGAGGAAACGATGGTTTTTGGTGTACGAAAGAGCATTGATACGCTACTAAATTTATACCCAGAAGATTTTGTGTATTACGAAAACGATAAATTGACCTTAACCACCCCCGAATTAAAAAGAGCGATTGCGCTACAAAAACAAAGAGGCGTAAAGGCCACAAAAAGTTACGAAATAGAAATATTGCGAAGAACCGCAGAACCCATAACCATTATTATTGTCACTTTAATAGGTATGGCTATTGCTTCTCGGAAAGTTAGAGGCGGATTAGGTTTACATCTGGCTGTAGGCATCGCTTTAGGAGCCGTTTATGTCTTTCTATCCAAATTTTCGACCACCTTTGCTACCAACCAATCATTACCGCCCATCTTGGCAGTTTGGATGCCCAATATTTTATTTACAGGCATTCTAGTCTATTTAATTAAAAATGCGCAGAAATAGATATTAGAGTTAGAACACCCTCTGGCCTGTCCTAAAAGCGAATATTCCGAAAACAGGACCCTCCCAAAACAGGATAGTCCCAAAAACGAATCATCCTAAAATGGCGTCATATAGTAATACTAACAGTAGTAATACTAATAACAGGAATAAAAAAAAACATCAAAAGGCAGTCGCCACAAATGATGATGATGTGATTTTAGAAAAAATGAAAAAAGGCATAACTGCTTTTTACCCTTCCCTCCTGAAAGATGATATATGGCAAAATTTATATCTAGAAAACGATATGGGTTCGCCTACTGAAAATTTGAAAATGCAGGATGGGCAATTGATAAATCAACTTTAATCAATAGTTACAGATGTACTCAAACAGTTTGTGAATTCATTAGAAGTAATTTTGGAATTGAAATACATTCAAATAAGGAAGAAATATCAATTGTGAAATTAATAGATAATGTAGATGAAATAAAACAGATTTATAAAGATGAAAATATTGTAAAGTTATTTTATAGCAATCACCATAAAATGGAATGTCACTCAAATAATTGGGGGTTAGCAAAAGGTGAGAATAAATATCAAGACGTTTGTATAGTTGCTACCGACAAAATTAAAAGTTGTATATCAAAAGGGAATTTTTCAAAAATTCCGCCAACAACCCTCAAAAAATTTTATGTTGCTTGTTCAAGAGCCAATAGAAATTTGTACTTTGTAGATAGAAAATTGATTTCTAAACTAAAATAAAACCTGTGCAGGATTCTACTAAGTGTTTCCCAATTCGACGTACTTTATTATTAAAAGTTTGATGATTAAGGATAATATGAAAATAAATCAAAGTATACTGCAAGAAATAGAACAAGACTTAACGAAAGAGATTCGTTTAAGACAAAACTATATTATTGAAAAGCTAAAAATTAGACTTAACCAAGATTATTACTCTTTCCAAAGATTTAATGGGCTTTTTGGAGGAAAAAATAATACCTATGTTGACAGCGTGAGAACTCAATTTTCTGATTTTAATGACTTTTATTCTCAATGGCTTAAAGGACTAATAAATCATTATGAAAACAGGCTACAATACGGTGAACAACCCAATCATAATGTACAATTGCTTAAAGACCCTGAAATCGAATCTTTCGTCAGATTGTTTTTGGAAAGAAATTTTTATCGCAATTTAAAAGCCAGGACAAGGCTGAAACCTACCGAACAATTGTGGGCTGTTTGGTTTGGTTATAAAGTTATTTTCGGTTTATTGATTGCTCCAAAATATCAAAACCAAAAATGGATAATTGATAAAAGTGAAATTAGGAGGTCAAACTATGAATATTGGACAATAGGGCATCTTTTTAGAGAAGGATTAATTGACAATGAAACTAAAAGCCCTTTGCGTATCACAAATTTAAAGCAATTCGAGTCGATATATCTATCTATATTAAAACGACTTTCAAGTTCAAATTATGAAAAGGAAATTTATGACCGATATGTTGATTATTTGCGTAACTCCAATGATTTGGAAAATGAACCGTTCTTAATTCCAGAAGTAAGATATGCAGGTTTGAAACAAAAACATAAATATAGACTCGATTTTACTGTTTTAAACCCTCATACATACCAATACATAGGATTTGAGATAAGTCCATCTTCATCACATATGAGCATTAAGGGATATAGGAACAAACAAAAAGAAGTGAATGAAGAATTAAGTCAAAAATGGCACAAAGAAATGTTAAAGAGAAATGAATATTTTGAAGATTTTGATATTACAACAATAACTTTTACTGAACAAATGTTATCAAATTTTGATGAATGCTGGGAAATCATTCAAGATAAACTAAAAGCACGGTCCAAAGAAAAAACAAGTGTTTTTGACCAATTAAAAAGAATTAATGAAATTTAATCAATTACCATTTTAAAAAAGCAACACAACCAAAGTAGGTAAGCTAGACATTTTGAAAAAATAAACCATATCCATGTTAAGATAAAATTTTAATGAATCACCCCACCTTTTTTAGAGAACGAGAACGGGAAGGAAGATTTAAAATTCAGCACCAACAATTATAAAATCAACCTTTTATCCCCTTTATTCATAGGCAAAAAGTTAATATCCAAATAACCACCACTAGCATTGTCATCCGCAACAATTTGAGGTTTCCCTTTAATCATTTCAATGGAGTTTCGATGGATATGTCCTGCAAAAATGCCTAATAGATTGGGCGCATTAAACACTTCTTGGTGAAAATTAAGGGTGGTCTGCGTATGTCCACTTTCTGGCCATTTCGGACGTCTTTCTAATTTAAAATTACGGTCTGTGGCTGCTCTCCAATTGGGGTTTCCGCAGCCAAAAGAAATCGTCTTGCCTGGCGCATACATTGGAATATGCACCAATAAAACCAATGGCAGTCCACTAGCCACTTGTGCTTTAAAAAAGGCTAATTGTGCGTCATTAATTTGATAGGTAGAATTATCAATCGCCAAAAATCGGATGCCTTTAATATCATAAGCCGCCATTAAAGGGTGATTTCCTTGATACAAAGGCAGTAATCGCTTTTCAATCCACGTATCCCGTAAAGACTCCAATGTACCTTCCATTCCTTCATAATGCCAATCGTGATTTCCAGCTATATAAATGTATGGAATCCCCGTATCCTTCAATTTTGATAGCACCCACTCAATTGCCACTTCAGATGGAAAACTAAAAATATCCCCAATCAAGGTAATGACATCCGCATTGACTTCTTTGGCAAAGGCTAATGTTTGTTCAAAGGCTTCGGCTGGATTCGTTTCTATTCGCGTTTGAAAATGTGTCGTTTGGTTATAAGCCTTTGCCATTCGATTACTATAGGCTTGGTAAGGAATGCCTCTTTCATCATCCATAAACAAATGCGTATCGGCTATATGAACGACCTTTATCGACTCCTTAATTACGTCAGCGTAGAAGAACACTTTTTGCTGGTCTATGGTCGCACAAACCTTAAAAGGCTGCTTAATTTTTTGATTAATTGTACGTGCACTTGCACAAGCACTCGTTGTAAGTCCAAGTCCCGCTAGAGCTGTGGTCGTTTTTTTAAAAAATGAGCGACGTTTCATAAAGTGTTATTAGTTTTAGGTGTAATTTTTTGTTGAATAACAAAATCTGCGATAATTGAAGTAACCGATGAGCGTTGCAAAAGCCAGCCCCTCCCCTTTGTTCACATCTTTCACATTTCCTGAGATAGTTCCAGCAGCTTGCGATAAACCTATGCTAAGCATTCCAAAACTTATAAAAATAGCGCATAATATATTTTAACTAAGTATATCTTTTACAACTTTCCCATGCACATCTGTCAAACGAAATTTACGCCCTTGATATTTATAAGTTAATCGTTCATGGTCAATGCCCATAAGGTGTAATAAAGTCGCTTGAAAGTCGTGTACATGCACGCCATTTTGTACGACATTATAACTAAATTCATCTGTTTGTCCATAAGATAAGCCAGCCTTTACGCCTGCACCTGCCATCCACATAGTAAAGCAACCTGGGTGATGGTCTCGTCCATAATTCGTTGCGGTTAATTTTCCTTGAGAAAAACTAGTTCGACCAAATTCCCCTCCCCAAACAACTAAAGTATCTTCTAGTAAACCTCTTTGTTTTAAGTCCTCAATTAATGCGGCTGTTGGCTGGTCGGTACTTTTTGTTTGTTTACGAATACCTCCAGGCAGATTACCATGTTGGTCCCATCCCATGTGGTATAATTGAATGAATTTTACGTCTTTTTCTGCCAGCCTTCTAGCCAATATACAATTGGCGGCATAAGTTCCTGGAATATGCACATCTGGGCCGTATTTTTCTAGAATATGTTTGGGTTCATTTGACAAATCGACTACTTCAGGGACCGATAATTGCATCCGAAAAGCCATTTCATATTGGTTAATCTTGGATTCAATTTCAGGGTCGCCCCATTTTTCAAATTGTTGTTGATTCAGCGTTTGTATATAATTTAATACTGCTCTTCGATTTCCTCTACTCATTCCTGCTGGATTATTCAAGTATAAAACAGGGTCTTTTGCCGCTCGAAACTGAACGCCTTGATGATAGGAAGGCAAAAAGCCACTTCCCCACGCACTTGCACTCAACGGTTGTGCGCCACCACTTTTGGATAATAAAACCACAAAAGAAGGCATATTTTCATTATCACTTCCTAACCCATAACTTAACCAAGAACCAATAGATGGTCGACCATTTATCTGTGACCCCGTTTGCATCAGCATCATGGCAGGTTCATGATTAATCGCCTCCGTGTACATGGATTTAATGATGCATAGCTCATCCGCTATATTTGCCGTATGTGGCAACAATTCACTTAGGTAGGCACCTGATTGACCGTATTGCTTAAAATCAAAAATGGATTCCACCAAAGGAAAAGTAGATTGGTCTGTAACCATTCCTGAATTTCGTTGCCTACTTTTTACTGTTGGCGGTATTTCTTGTCCATGCCATTTTTTTAAATTTGGTTTATAATCAAATAATTCTAGCTGAGAAGGCCCGCCACTTTGAAATAAGTAAATAACTCTTTTTACTTTGGCAGGAAAATGTGGTTGACCTAAAATTCCACCATTGAAAGCCGCATCAATTCCTTTGGAATTCCCAAAGGAAGGCATCGGGTTTATTAAATTTCCTAAGGCGAATGCGCCTAATCCCAAAGTAGATTTCTTGAGAAAATCTCTTCTATTTTGTCTATACCTTAGTTGTGCTATATCTTTTGAAAAACGCATAATTTAGCATTTAAAATTTTGATTGTAATACCGATAGCTTTCGGTACGGTGAACCTGTCCCAGCGGGACAAAATGTCGGTAGAGAATGATGTTTTCGAAAATCCAAAATGTGCCTTTAGGTACATTATGTATTACATTCCGTACCTAAAGGCACGGTTTAGCCAAGGTGAATATCAATTTTCTACCGACATAAAACCCCTAAAGGGGTTAAATTTTGGAATCAACCAAATTTGTTACAATCAGCAAAATTAATAAAATCTTTACCGCCCTACTTCCGAGTAAACCCTTCATCCGTATTCATTAAAGCATTGGCAATTACCGCTAAAGCAGCCGTTCTTTCTGGAGCAAGCCTTCTATTGTACGGTATTTCCCCAACGGATAAATAACCAATTGTCGCTTTGGTATTTTCTTCAAAATGTTGGATTTCTGTATGATACAATTTTAGTAAAGTAGTAATTTCTTTTTCATCAGGAAAACGTCCTGTTGTTTGTCGAAAAACGATTTCGATTTGTTGATTCAATTCCTTCGTTTGCCCGATTGTATTTTCTGCCAAAACTCTTGCTGCTTCTACAAATTGCGGGTCATTTAATAAGACTAAGGCTTGCAAAGGGGTATTCGTCCTTTTTCTTTGGACGGTACAGGTACTACGGTCATTGGCATCAAAAAGCAACATACTCGGAGGAGGAGAAGTCCGTTTCCAAACCGTATAAAGGCTTCGTCGATATAAACCTTCTCCAGGTGTTTGCAAATATTTATAGCGCCAATGTTTGGTACTAATTTCGTCCCAAAGCCCTGCTGGTTGATAAGGGTAAACACTTTTCCCCCCTACTTTTCTGACGAGTAAGCCACTAATGGCTATAGCATTATCTCTAATCATTTCTGCGGATAAACGAAATCTTGCCCCTCTAGCTAAAAACTTGTTTTCTGGGTCTATATCTAAGGCAGCTTGACTAATTACCCCCGATTGTTGGTAAGTTGTAGAATTAATGATAAGTCGATGCAAAGCCTTCATATCCCAACCTGATTTAATAAACCAGTTGGCTAACCAATCCAATAATTCGGGATGTGTGGGTAAAGCACCTTGGTTACCAAAATCTTCTTGGGTGGTCACCAATCCTTTTCCAAAGTGCATTTGCCAAATTCGATTGACCATTACCCTTGCGGTCAAAGGATTATCTTTATGAAATAACCATTGGGCTAAGCCCAATCTATTCTTAGGAAAATTAGCTGGAAAGGCAAGAATACTTGGGGGCGTTCTAGGATTTACTGCTTGACTAGGACTATCAAAATCACCTCTATCTAAAACAAAGGTTGGTCGAGGCGTTTTCAAGTCTTTCATCACCATTATTTCGGGAACTTCATTCATCAGCAAATTAAGCCGTTGCCTACTTCTAGTTAACGAATCTTGTTGAGCTAAAAGGGCCTTTTCTTGATTTAACTGCCATTCTTGAATAAGTTCAGCATATAAATTTGGTGTAGCTAAAATGGGGTCAAGCGCATTTTCGGCTTGTAAATACAAAACTTCTAATGCACTCAATTTTTGATTAAAAAATCGTAATTCATCTATTCCCCCACCATTCATTGTTTGAATACCATCCCGTTTACCTAATTGAAACCCGCCAAATCCGTAGGTATGAATATTGGGTTCAAATAAAATTCCTTTATATAGATTATCTATGTCAATTTTGGTATTCGCCGCTTTTCCGCTTATATATAATTTCACCCCTTCTGCCCTACTAGAACCATCGTAAGTAATGGTTAAATGTGTCCACTTTTTACTAGGTAATGCCTCTACTGTCCTCACCTGAATCGCATTTTGTGGATGCGCCCTTGCCATAATAAACACCAGTTCATTATCTTCTAAATGGAGCGAATAGCCTTTATAGCCTAATCGCCAATCTTCACAATGTAAAAAGACGGACGCCTCTTCATAAATTCTATCTGGATACACCCAAAAGTCTATTGAAAATGCATCCATTCTATCAAACCAACCCACTTTATCTCCTAGAAAAGCAGCACTATAATCGGTATTAAATAAGGCATTTCCTTTTATTCCTTTTTCAAGAATGGATTCCCCTAATTTAGCTGGACGTTTACGGCTCAATTTATTAGGGGAGAATTCTCGCTCACCTTTACTTTTCACCTTTTCATCAAAAGGATAATAATCCGTTAATTTTTCTTGAAGTTGTGTTTCAATAACTTGCTTATCAAAAGCTGATAAAAAATGGTTATCTTTTTCTTCAATAAATTGTCGCTGTTGTTTTGATACATCTGCTTCTTGAGCCTTTATTTTTTGATTGATAAATGCCAGTTGTTTATCGATTGCTTCATCCGTCAATAACAAAGCAGGACCAGGCGTTATATCAGGTCCGTAAACCGCATGACCAATTTCATCGGTTTGATTATAAAAAGCAAATAAGCTATAATAATCTTCGTGACTAATTGGGTCATATTTATGGGTATGACATCGAGCGCATTCTACGGTCAAACCTAAAAATGCCTTACCAAAGGTATTTACTTTATCTGCCACATATTCTACTCTGAATTCTTCTAAATCTATTCCTGCCTCCGAATTCTTTTTGTGTAAACGATTAAAGGCGGTAGGTAAGATTTCTTCTTTGCTCGCATTTGGCAATAAGTCTCCAGCCACTTGCAAAGTGACAAATTTATCATAGGGCATATTTTCATTAAAAGCCTCAATTACCCAATCTCTATAGGGGGAAACTTCTCGATGTTTGTCATCCAAATATCCATCACTATCTGCATAACGAGCTACATCCATCCAATAAGCAGCCATCCGTTCCCCGTAAGCAGGCGAGGCTAAAAATTGGTCTAGTATTTTTTCATAAGCTTGTGCACTATTATCTGCTAAAAAGGCATCAATTTGACCTAAAGTAGGTGGCAATCCCGTTAAATCGAATGCTATACGTCGAACTAATGTTTCTTTGGTCGCTCTATTGGAAGGTTTTAAAGTCGTTTGCGACAAGCGATTTAAAACAAATTTATCAATTTCATTCTTTCCCCAATCCCCTGAAAGTGCTGGCACAGCAGGCGGTGCTTGGTTTACAAAAGCCCAATGAGGCTGATAGACTGCCCCTTGCTCAATCCATTTAATTAAAATGGCTTTTTGTCGATTTGACAAGGGACTTTTTGCTTCGGGTGGGGGCATCTGATAGGCTGCGTCTTCCGAAATTATTTGATGGAAAACTTCACTTTGAGCTAATTTATTGGGGACAATAGGAATTTTCCCTGATGGCGTTAATTGCTGGTAAGCTATCGTAGCTTGGTCTAACCTTAAATTGGCCTGTCTCTTTTTTTCATCTGGGCCATGGCAAGAAAAACAATGTTCTGATAAAATCGGCTTAACATGAAAATTATAGTCCATCTTATCAGGTAGATTAGCTAACTCCTGTTTGATTTCGGTAGGAATGCTTGTCTGGCAGCTAAAAAAATAGCTACTGCTCAAACATAATACTAGTATGGTAAAACAATTGACCTTCATATTCTAGAAATCGTTTAAGCAGCAATAAGTCCTTGTTGAAATTGCTACCGTAACCTGATATTATTACCAAGATAATAAGATATTTGTAATATCAAAAGTGAAAAGCAAATGGTTGTTATATTCTTAGAAAATAAGGATTAAAGCTACCTTTTTGGTTAGTGCTCCAACGGAATAAAAATAGTATAAGAATCATCGCCTTTTTTGACTGCAAGACATAGCACCACAGGATGACCATTTTCCATATAAACAAAAGGGCGTTCCATTCTATCAGGGTTTAAGAAAGTAGTATCTTTAAGCAATACTTTTTTGTTGGTGATATGATAGTGTTTGGCTTTCTCCCAATTCAAACCATCGGTAAAAGTAATTAATCCAATAAAGGTGTGAACATGAAAAACAGCATAAAAGGTCGCTTGTTTTTCATCGTACCACATAGAAACATCTTCTGTGTCTAATCTGAGGTATCTTGAGCGGAGGTACATCCAAATAAGCCAATTAGTAGGCATAAGGAGGCTGTGGCTAGAAGCGTACTATATTTTTGGTTCATTTTTTACAGATTTTTTTGAAAAATTGAAGAACTTATCTTGCTAACCTCATTCATTTGACTAGTTCTATTTTACAAGGAATCAGTTAATAAATTTAGTGATTATGAAATCAATTTCACCTCGTAAAAATAGAAAGTAATTATTCCAATTTACGCGCTAACTTTCAATTTTCTAAGCATTTTTTTGCACCGGGGATATGTCTTAGTCCAGGTTGACAATTGATTAAAAGATAAGGAAGATACCCTTATTTTTTGGGTAATCAATTTTTTCAAAAGCCTTTCTACTATAGCTATGTTTTTGTTGTTTAATGGGTTGGCGATGAGCAAAATAATTTGCTCGTTTCGACTAAAGTCAAAAGAATTGATTCGGTCAATAAGTACCTGAGTCGTTGAAGGTGTTAGGGGTATTTGATGGGTTTGTAATTTTTTGAATAAATTCGTTTCTGCCCTTAAATCCAATTGGTTTAGATGGTTTGTAATATAATTTTGGGCTTTTGCTGTTGGTAATAGGGATAGGGGGATTTTTTGAATAAATTGACTAATTAAATAGGGGTCTGCCTTTTCAAGAAATATGGTCAACCTATCAAAAAACAATTCGAAATACTTAGGGGTAAGATTTTCAATTAGAAAATATTTTATGGCTGTTTTTTGCGATTGCAATAGTTGGTGTATGAATGCTTCATTTAAGTTTTGTTTGGTATATTCTGCTAGTTGAAATTCAATATCTCCATTAGCAATGTGCCACAGCGTATAACAAGTATAGACTGCTCCTCCAATCATATAATCTTTGATAGAAGTGACCGTTGCCCCTGAAATGCCATCTATGTTGGATACTTTTGATGCATCATCATTTATCAATTGGCTTTTTTTCAAATGAGTGAAAGGTGGACTTGAATCTTTAAGGATGTCTAAGAGTTGTTGATAATCATTTTCAGTAAAGGGTTCATGGTCTAATTTGGTTAATGGTTTATTTGGAAGGCGCTCGAATTTTGTAAAATTACCCAATATATCCCAATAAAAATCTATCTCTACTTCATGACATTCATTGTTTTTACAAATAGGGCTTTGAATCCTACTGGTATAATACTCCAGCACCTCTTTTTGATGATATACCCCAAAAATTTCTAGCACTAGTGGTTTACGCATGAAGTTCTAAATAGTATTTATTGTAACTTTGCGGT
>JAFMDF010000569.1 GCA_017857395.1 Bacteroidota bacterium
CAGCATACCATAGAAATCTCCTAAAAAATTAACGGGTGTTCTCATAGTGTGTGGACTGCTCCGACTCTTCGGACTTGGAGCAGTTTTTTCTCTAAAAAATTAGAGCAGCATACCATAGAAATCTCCTAAAAAATTAACGGGTGTTCTCATAGTGTGTGGATTGCGCTGTAACTTAGGTTGCAGCGCAATTTCTTTTTGTATAGAAGCACCCAGACAAAGTATTGGATTTAAAATTGCAGTTTTAAACTAAAAAGCCTATTTTTCCGTTTATAATCTAGTTACAGTTATGTTATTTTTTCATTAGAACCATTTCCCAAAGGAAAGCCTTTTGACAAAATTTTTAGATATGAAATCACTCCTTTATAGTTTTTGTTCACTTGCTTTAGTTATCTTATTGGCTTGCTCAGAACCTCCAGTTTATCCAGATGAACCCATAATCGAACTGGTAAATTTATCAAAAACGAGTATGCAGCAAAGTTTTGTAAGCACTGTTGACTCTATTTTGGTGACCCTTTCTTTTACTGATGGAGATGGAGATATTGGTTCGGAACCAGGGGATTCTTCTTCAAGTGTCCTTTATATAGATAAACGTCAAAACGAATTACAACCACTAAGAGTTATACCGACTGTCGGAGATATAGGAGTCGGTAAAGGTATTTCAGGTGAAATTTTTGTCATTTTACCCACTACTTGTTGTATTAATGTAGCAACAGGTGCTACCTGTCAAAGAAGTCCTGGAACAACAGACGAGGTCATCTATGAAATGTGGATAGTAGATAGAGCTGGTAATGAAAGTAATAGAATTGAGTTGCCCCCAATTACGCTTAGGTGCGAATAATCGGTTATCAATTTATTTGAAATTCCAGTTAATGCTATTTTCTTATCCCCATCGGAACTAAATTAAACAACTATTGGTTCTAAACTTAGAAAATACGCAGACCATGAAAACTTTTTGAAATATTAAACGATTTAGTGTTAAGAGTAAGCAGAATAATGTAGGTTTGTGAAGCAGATAAGCGATATTGCGTAGAGCAAAGTGGATATACACTAAATCAGAAATTATAAATAACCAAATTAAACGACAACATCCCACCAACTCTACGCTCATTTATAAAATAAATAATGAGTAAAAAAAAGAAAAATACTACCAAAGGGCAAAAATTAGCCGCCCATACATTAAGGGTAGAAATAAAAAGATTATTTAAGCGAAACGCTCAAAAACGATTTAATGCGAAACAGATAATTCGCAAATTAAAATTAGCCAACTCTAGAGATTCTGTCCAAGATGCACTAGACAAACTTGCCAACAAAGAAGTCATCCGTTCCATTGGTGACGATAAATTCAAATTTAATATTGATGAAGTAGGTGGCCGAAATCTAAGTAGCGGTGAAAAAACCGTCTATGAAGGTCGAGTAGATATGACTCGTTCTGGTTCTGCCTATATTGTTATTGAAGGTTTAGAAGATGATATTCACGTTTCTTCCAAATATTTAAAGACGGCACTCAATGGAGATACGGTCAAAATTAATACTTGGCATCCAAGAGGACGTATCAAACCAGAAGGGGAAGTGTTAGAAGTATTGCAGAGAGGGTCTGAATATTTTATTGGTACTTTCTCCAAGTCTCAAAAATATGGCTTTGTCATGCCTGACAAGCTCAATATGCCCGTAGATATTATTGTCTTTCCAGAGGAACAAAATGAAGCTAAAGATGGAGACAAAGTAGTGGTTAAAATTATTAAGTGGCATGATAGAGGGAATAAGAGCCCTGTTGGAACGATTACTTCTGTATTGGGAAAATCGGGTAGTAGTGATATAGAAATGAAGTCTATTTTAATTAATAATGGCTTTAATTTAGAATTTCCTGAGGATGTACTAGCAGAAGTTACCGCCTTTCCAGATGGCGTAGATGAAGGAGAAGTTGCCGTTAGGCGAGATATGCGCCAAATTGCTACTTTTACGATTGACCCTGTGGATGCCAAGGATTTTGATGATGCTTTGTCTATTGAATATTTTGAGGATGGAAGCTGTGAAGTCGGGGTGCATATTGCCGATGTAACGCATTTTGTTAAACCTAAAACAGCTTTAGATAAAGAGGCTTATTTACGGTCAACTTCGGTTTATTTAGTGGATAGGGTTTTACCTATGTTGCCAGAAAAATTATCCAATGGACTTTGCTCTTTGCGACCTAATGAGGATAAATATACTTTTTCCGCCGTTTTTAAATTTGATGACAAAGATAAGTTAATCGGTAAATGGTTTGGTAAAACTTTGACCCATTCTGACCGGCGTTTTGCCTATGCGGAAGCACAAAAAGTGATAGAAACTGGTGAAGGCGATATGAGCAAAGAGATTAAGGATATGGCTAGAATCGCTCGAAAAATGCGCAAACAGCGATTTAAAGAAGGAGCGATTGCCTTTGAAAGTGAAGAAGTTAGATTTAAGTTGGACGAAAATGGGGTACCGATTGATGTTTACATTAAAGAACGTAAAGAAGCCAATTTATTGATTGAGGATTTTATGTTGTTGGCGAATAAAGAAGTGGCGCTGTATGTCAATAAAAAGGAAAAACCAGAAATTCCTTATGTTTATCGAGTGCACGATTTACCGAATCCTGATAAAGTAGCAGAGTTTGCTCGTTTTGCTTTTGAGTTAGGCGTTAAAATGAAAACGGATACGCCAGAGCAAATTGCTAAAAGTTATAATGACTTAGCTAAATTGGCAGAGAAAAATGAGGCCTTAAAACAATTGCAACCCATAGCGATTCGGACGATGGCTAAGGCAGAATACTCTACTAATAATATTGGGCATTATGGCTTGGGTTTTGATTTTTATTCCCACTTCACCTCCCCTATTCGGCGATATTCTGATGTTTTAGCACATCGGATTTTATATCAAGTGCTGGAAGGCAAAAACTACCGAACCGATAAAGAAAAACTAGAAGCGCAGTGTAAGCATATTTCCTTGATGGAACGAAAAGCGACAGATGCCGAACGAGAATCTATCAAGTACAAGCAAGTTGAGTTTATTCAAAATCATGTAGGCGAGACTTTCGATGGCGTCATTTCTGGGATTATTGACCGAGGTATTTTTGTAGAATTATCACACAGTAAATGTGAGGGCATGGTCGGTTTTGATACCATGACAGAAGCTTTTGAAGTCACAGATGGCCGATTGAAGGCCGTGGGTCAGCGAACTGGCACTACTTATAAAATGGGGGATAAAGTTCGAGTGGTGATTACAGATACGGATTTGCAGCGACGGCAGATTAATATGGAATTCTCGGAGGATTCGACACTGGCTTAGTAATCTTTCAAGGTAATAATGTCGAGTAAGAAACGAAAAATTCATAACACAAAAAATAATAACCAACGGATTTAGATAGGTTATAAGCTAGTGGTTTGCGCAAGAAGTTAGCGGCAGTTAATATTCTTCAATTTCTTT
>JAFMDF010000570.1 GCA_017857395.1 Bacteroidota bacterium
GCATAACTCAAAAATACGGGGATTTTTTTTTCCTCGTTTGCACAGCCTATCTCTAATAGTAATAGCTAAATGGTTAGCTGTTTTGGCAGATTGAATCATTTCTACTTGTAAATAAATATCTCCATTTTTTTTGGAAAATTTAATCGCATTAGATAATAAATTATTGATAATGGAGGCTAGTTTATCGGAGTCAAAATCCATCCATAATTCGTCGACTTTGGTTAGAAAATGGGTTTTTACAGCTCGACTTTCTGCAAAAGATTGAAAGGATTCTAATAAATATTTCAGGTAACTAATAATCTCTCCTTGCTGTAAATTTAACGTTAATTTACCTGATTCTAATTTTTGTAAATCCAATAATTGATTAACTAGTCGCAGTAAATTATAACTATTTCTCCGAATCATCTCAACCCCACTTTCCTTCCACTTTTGCGGTTCTTGTTTCAGCTTTTCCGCCATACCCGAAATAATGGTCAGAGGTGTTCTAAATTCATGGGTAATATTGGTATAAAATTGAGTTTTAAAGGCATCTAGTTCACTTAATTGTTCGAAGCGGGTTTGTGTTATTTTTCGATTTAATAATAATCTATAGAGCAAATAGGTCGCTATCAACAATAAAAATGCATAAATAAAATAAGCTATTTTTCTTTGCCACCAAGGCGGAGTTATTTTTATTAGGAGTTCTCTTTCATCGGGATTCCAAATACCTGCACTATTAGTAGATTTAAGGTGTAGTTTATATTGTCCAGGGTTTAAATTGCTAAAAGTTAGACTGCTATTATTTTCAATATTGACCCAATTTTGTTGTACGGGTGCTAATTGGTAAGTATATTGAATATTTTCTGATTTATTAAATTCCAAAGTAGCAAAATCTATAGTAAACGTATTTTCTAAGTAATTGAGTGCTATTTCTGTTTTGTAATCTATCCCTGGTATTTCAATAGCCTGTCCCATGTCTTTTTCATTGTGGTATATATCAAACTTAGAAAGTACGATAGGATAAAAAATACTGTCTTTATCCAAACTATCTGGATGAAAAATAGCTAATCCATCTAAACTTCCAAAGAATAATTTATCGGTCTTACGACTCTTTCCATAACCAAAATAAGTAAATCTATTGGAAGGTAGACCATCTGAGGTAGTGTAATTTCTGACAGCTAAATTATCAGGATTAAATCGAGTTAGACCGTTTGTTGTACTTAACCATAATCGACCTCGACCATCTTCCACCATGCCAAAAATCTGGTCGTTCTTGAATCCATTTGTAGTAGTAAATTTAGAAAAATCATCGGTTGTTGGATGATACAGATTCAGCCCTTCAGAAGTACTAATCCAAAGCCTTCCTTTTTTATCCTCCCATAAAGCAAGTGCATTATTATGACTTAAACTTCTAGGGTTATTTTTTTCTTTTTTGTAATTTTTAAACTTTTTTGATTGCCTATTAAATTGATATAAACCACTACCATAAGTTGTCAGCCAAAATTGGTTATCCTTATCTACCAACATACTCATAATGGAAATATCTCGTCCTCTTTCTATAGGTACAAAACTGATGAAGTTATCCGATTCGGCTTGATATAAATTAAGTCCAACATGAGTACCCACCCAGATATTGCCAGATAAGTCTTCATAAATTGACCTTATATTATTATTACTTAAACTACTAGAATCATTTGACTGATGCTGATAGTGGGTAAATATACCCGTATTTAGATTTAATTTAGACAATCCTTTATCATCAGAACCAATCCACAAAAAATCTTTACTATCTTCAAAAAGTACATTTACCGCATTAGAAATAATGGAATTCGCATTAATTTCGGCGGTATATATTTTATTTGTATTTGCTTTTGAATCGTAACAATTTAATCCTCCCGAATTAGTACCAATCCAAATTAAACCATTTTTATCTTCAATAATTTTTGTAACATGATTGCCTGAAATTGATGATTTATTGGAAGGGTCTTGGTTCAATATTTGAAATGGATTTTTTTTGGTATTTACATAATGTGGTCCTTTGTTTGTACCTGCCCAAAAATGACCTTGATTGTCAAGGAAGCAAGTCCTAATTAAACCATCTGTCAAGCCAGAAGTACTATTAGGGATAAAACGCTTTACGGCTTTAGTTTTTATATCAAAAGCACTTAAGGAGACATTATAAACAGATTTCCAAATCCATAAACGATTCGTTTCATCCGCTATAATTTTATACTGTGTGAATGGTGGTTCTAAAAAGGGGAAGATTTGTTTGCCTTGAAACGATTTTACTTTTTGGGTTTTTGCATTAATTTGGTGGATAGCATTTTTAGTTGCTACCCAAATATTTCCATCCTGGTCATTTGTAAGTTGTCCTGTGCCTTGTTCTTCTAAAAAAATAGCTGATTGTGCTTCAAACAGAGGTATCCCTAACTTACCCTGTGTTTCCGCCCAATATCGAAGCCCATGGTCTGTACTCAGCCATAATCTGTTATTAATCACTTTTAGGTCAACGACACCTTTGCTAATCGGCTTATTTAATTGCTGCACATTCCTAGTTGTCTGATAAACACTTCCATCGAGCATTAACAACCACAAAAAAGCCTCATGAAAAACTATTTTAGCTAATATTTTAGGGTTTACCTTATGATTATAGGAAAAATTTATCGTTTGAAATTTTTCTGTTAATGGGTCAAATTTATTTAATGTACCATTTGTATTGACAAACCATAAATACCCCATTTCATCTTCGATAATCCATTTGATTTGATTTTCGGCAATACTTGTACTATCGTAAGGATTATTTCGGTATATTTTATTGTCATAGCCATCATACCTCACTAACCCGTCTATCGTCCCAAACCATAAAAAACCATGACTGTCTTGCAAGACGCTTCTGACCGCCATTTTTGATAATTCTAATCTTTCTGGAAGTTTTTTAAAGACCAAATTATCTTGCCCTGTACTAAAGGAAATATTAGCTACAAAAAATATAGGAATTAATAAGTAGATGAGTCTCAACTAAAGTATTTATGGGGGTTGAACTTAATTTCACAAATATAGTTAAGATGTTTCGTCAATAATTTGTTGATGGAGAAAAAATAGAAAGATTGATTGGATGGAGACAGAAGTAATCGCTAAAGATAAGTTTCGTATTTAAACTTTCATGATGGTAATATTTTGCATTAAAAAGATAAACATACAATGGATGTCTATTTTGAAGAGTTTTGGACATTTACTGTACAAGCAATCCCTGGCAAATAATTGCTTATTGAATTGAGGTTTTCACTTTTATCGTCAAATTATGAACTCAAAAGAAGTAAAAAGTTTGAAAAAGAAAAGTCATTTTTAGACTCCCTTTTCATACAAACAAAAATTGGGCGATAATTATAAATCCTATTGACACCCCACATCTTTTTAGAAGAGCAGTTCTTTGACATATAAGACATC
>JAFMDF010000205.1 GCA_017857395.1 Bacteroidota bacterium
TTATTTCGTGTAATTTATGTATTAATCAAAAATTTGAGCGAACCTAGCGTTACAAAGCTTTAAATATTGTCAATCTCCAACAGAGTCATTTTAGCAAGGAAGTTTTATTACATAATTATTATACTGAGATAGTAATCAATTTAAATAATACAAAAGAAAAAGATAAATTGTCTTTATTATTAAATGATTTTAAGAAAATTGCAGAAAAAAACATTGAAATAAACAACACTTATCTTACTCTATTTTATGCTTATAATATCCTAATCATTTATTATGAGAAAAAATCGAATTTTGACAAGATAATATTCTATGCGGAAGAAGCTATTTATGCTATTTCACAGAAAAAATACCCTTTACCAACTTTACCTTTCCTCTTCTTTTATTCTAAAAGTATTCCATACGCTTTCCAAAATAGGCAATGGACAAAAGCAAAAGATTTAGTCGATAAATGCTTAAAACTACTTCCCAATAAAACCTTTAACTATCATACTATACTAGTTTATCGAGCAATGTTAGGCTTCCACAGCGGCAATTATCAATTAGCCTATGAAGCCCTAAAAATGCACAAAAAAGCAAAACTAGAAGCCCCCTTGCTAAAAGAACAATGGCAAATTATAGAAGCATGGATCATGCTATTTGCAGGTTGGGGGAAAATAGATTTAGATGGGGAGAAACCAAATTTTAGAGTGTTTAAATTTATTAATAGTGTCCCTAATTTTGTAAAAGATAAACCGGGGCATAATTCGGTCATTCAACTCTTAAAATTTTTATTCTTTTTTCAAAAAGAGAAATATGAGCAATTGTACGATATGAGTACGCCTTTTAAACTATATGCCCATCGTTATTTAAAACCCAAATTAAATGCTCGGACTCGATATATTATTCGTACCGTTTGTGCCGTAGCGGATGAAGGTTTTGATAAAAAATTGGGGATACGGAAAGCTAAAACCTATTATGAAAAATTAAAAAATACGCCTGTTAATTTTTTGGAGCAGAAAACAGTGGAAATTGTTCCTTTTGAATTGGTCGCAGATACCGTTTTTGAAAATCTTTAATTCTTTGACTATGCATCATTATGATTCTTTACCAAAACAATAAAGCCCAACTACTCGCAAGTAATTGGGCTTTATTATTTTTAGTTTAGAAATACCTATCAGACAATAAAAAATTGTCCTATACAAGCATCCAAGGCTTATTAAGCACTCAACACCAACTCCTTCACCGCCTCAATCCATTTTGGATGATCATTCAAACTAGGAACTAAATCTACTTTTTCACCGCCTAATTCTTCAAATTCTTCTTGGTATTCAGTGGATACTTCAATTGTTGTTTCCAAACAATCCGATACAAAAGCAGGACAGAAAACCAAGAGCTTCTTATCCCCTGCTTCCGCTCGTACTTCTAAAATATCCGAAGTATAAGGTTTGACCCATTCTGCCCGACCCAGTCGAGATTGGAAACAGATGGTGTATTGATCTTCGCTAAGATTCATTTTTTTAGCAATTGCCTGTGCCGTGGCATTACATTGTGCCGTATAACAAAATTGATTTTTAATCGTCAAGGTTTTACAACAATCTTTACTCCCTAAACAATGGTTTCCTCTATCCGCTTTGACCATTTGGCGCTCAGGCAAACCATGAAAGCTAAATAAAACATGGTCATAAGCAGCCACATCGAATTGTTGTGCATTTTCAATAAACACATCAATCATTCCAGGGTTATCGTAATAAGAATTGATAAAAGTCAATTTAGGAATCGCCAATTCTTTAGACATTAAACGCATCACTTCCTGATGAACCGATCCTGTACTTGCCGAAGCATAATGTGGGAATAAAGGCAACACAATAATTTCTGAAACCGAGGCATCCATTAAATGTTTGATACCTGCTTCAATGGAAGGCGATTGATAACGCATGGCTAAAACGACTTCATAGTCATCTCCCAATAAAGGCTTAATGTCTTTCACCAATTTCTCCCCATATACCTTTAATGGTGATCCTTCTTTCGTCCACAACATTTTATATAACTTCGCTGAACTACCTGACCGAAAAGGGGCAATAATCCCTCTTACTAATAAGTTTCTTTGCAGCCAAGGAATATCAATCACTCGTTCATCTAATAAAAATTCTTTTAAATACTTATATACCGCCCCTCTCGAAGGGTCGTCTGGTGTACCTAAATTAACGATTAAAACGCCTTTTTTACCTAAAGTTGCCATGTCTATATTTATTTGCTCTATTGAGAATAGAGAGTTGAGAGGAGAGAATAGAGATTAAAGACGAATAAAATAACTAGTTTTTGTAATTTTAGCTATTATTTGTAAAATGCTCTCTTTAATCTATTCAGCAGTTTCAAAACCTCTTACTCTATTTCTATATGGTATTACGTTTCAAATTCACTAGCTAGTTGCCTCCTACCATACCACTAAATTTAATTTTCAACAAAAGTAGAACAAGTCGAGACAATGAAGGTTTATTTTATGTAAAAATATTCCTACGGCTAGAAAAAAAATAATTTACCTTTGCGATTAACAAAAATTTAGACGACAAAAATGACCAAACCTTTAATATTAATCACTAACGACGACGGTTTATTTGCACCAGGCATTAAAGCCTTAATCGAAGTAGTCAAAGAAATTGGCACGCCTATCATCGTAGCACCCGATTCGCCTCAATCTGGCAAAGGGCATGCGATTTCCATCCACGAACCCTTACGCTTAAATAAGGTTACTACTTTTGGGGAAGATATAGAAGCTTATGAATGTTCTGGGACGCCCGTTGATTGTGTAAAATTAGCTAGGAATGTTGTTTTAAAAGGTAGGATTCCTGATTTGTGCGTTTCTGGTGTCAATCACGGTTCCAATGTCGCCATTAATATTTTATATTCTGGCACGATGTCCGCAGCTATGGAAGCCTCTTTAGAAGGAGTGGATGCAATTGGGTTTTCGTTATTAGATTTCTCTTTTGAAGCAGATTTTGAGCCGAGTAAACCATTTATCAAAAAAATAATTGAATATACCCTTAAAAATGGTCTAGGAGAAAGTAAATTATTGAATGTCAATATTCCTAAGTTACCATTGGCTGACATCAAAGGGTTTAAAGTCTGTCGACAAGCGAATGCAGGTTGGAAAGAAGATTTCTTAGAAAACAAAGACCCTTTAGGTAAACCCTATTACTGGATGTCTGGGGAATTTGTCAATAATGATTCGGGCCCCGATACAGATGTACAAGCATTGGAAGATGGTTATATTTCTGTTGTTCCTTGCCAGCATGATTTGACGGCTTATAAAGCGATAAAAGAACTTAAAAATTTAGAAGAGATGTAGAAGAGGTTTAAAGGTGCAAAGGTTACAAGGTACAAAGGCCTCACCTCTATACCTTGTAACCTCTATACCTCACTACCTTATTACCTTGCAACCTCCAGAAATATGTTAGACAAAGACTCCTTACTCCTCGGTTTATTATTAGGTTTAGCCGTCCCTTTTGTAGGATATGCCTTAATTTTAACGTTATTTGAGCAACTAGCAGCTACGGAATGGTTAAGTTCAGATACTCGAACGATTACTTTTCGAGCAAGAACAATTGCCGTTTTAGCCATCTGCTTAAATGTTATTCCTTTTAGATACTATCAAAAACAATGGTATCAGACGACTATGCGAGGCGTGATGATTGCAACTTTGCTCTATGTTGGCTTGTGGTTGTTTAAGTTTTCGGGGGATATTTTTTAGATAGAAGTGGAAAGGTTCAGAGGTAACAAGGTTACAAGGTTAAATGCCCTGTCACCTTTCAACCCTGTCACCTTTCAACCTCGTAACCTCTACAAAGTGAAGTACTACCTAATAGCAGGAGAAGCATCGGGGGACTTACACGCATCTAACTTGATGAAAGCGTTAAGTCAAGCAGATACAACCGCCAAATTTCGGTATTGGGGTGGAGATTTAATGCAGCAAGCAGGCGGGAAATTGGTCAAGCATTATCGAGACTTGGCATTTATGGGGTTTTGGGAGGTCGTTAAAAATTTAAGAATCATTCGCCAAAATTTGGCTTTTTGTGAAACTGATATTACTGCCTATCAGCCAGATGTGTTGATTTTAATTGACTATTCTGGTTTTAATTTACGGATCGCCAAATGGGCAAAAACAGCCCGATTTAAAGTATTTTATTATATCTCTCCACAAGTTTGGGCTTCTCGCCAAAATCGAGTACATAAAATTAAAAAATACGTTGACCAAATGTTTGTGATATTGCCTTTTGAAAAGGATTTTTATCAACAATTTGATATGGAGGTCGATTATGTTGGACACCCTTTATTCGATGCTATATCCAATTATACAAAAGCAGCAACTACTTCGAAAATAACGCCTGCTTTAGAGTCTAAAAAACCAATCATTGCCCTCTTACCAGGTAGTCGAAAACAAGAAATAAATACCATCTTAAAAATAATGTTGGCTACCGTAAAAGAATTTACCGCTTATCAATTTGTCATTGCGGTTGCGCCAGCTATTCCGCTTACTTTTTATCGTGACATCATCCAATCGGCAAAGCTCTCCGAAAATAATATTTCTCTTATACAAAATCAAACTTATGCTTTACTTCATCAAGCTAAAGCAGCCTTAGTCACATCAGGTACAGCGACCTTAGAAACAGCACTTTTTGAAGTCCCTCAAGTCGTTTGCTATAAAGGCAATTGGCTAACTTATCAGATAGTCAAGCGCATTATCAAAGTCCCTTATATTTCTTTGGTCAACTTAATTTCCAATCAACCTTTGGTAAAAGAGCTAATACAAAATGACCTTACTGAAGCCAATCTAAAAAAGGAATTAGCGCTTATTTTAAAGCCCGAAAAAGTAATGGAATTAAAAAAAGCTTATCGCCAAATTAAAGAACAATTAGGAAATGCTGGTGCGTCTCAGAAGGCAGCAACATTGATAGTGGCATATCTTAGAGGTCACAAATAGTCCAAAATCACAATTCAACCCACAAATTCAACAACTTAGCATTTAACGCTTCCATGAAGTCTTAGAAAAATGCACCTTTACAACTCGTGAGTTTTGATTTTGTTTAGTTATCGGTACACCCCCGATAACTAAACTTTTTTTACGACCACTAAACCCCAACTAATCAAAAAGAGTTATTAAGAGAAACTTTTAGTTTATGCGCATAAAAAAGCGGTATCTTATCCCTCTTAGTCTTATTATCACCCTATACGGAGTCGCCCGATTAGAATTATTTGCTTTTCGAGAAAGTCCAAAAAAGCAAATAACGGCTATTAAAGCTGTTACCAAAATCACTCCGACTATTCAATGCTATGAAATTGGCAAACAACGAATTCAATACACCCATATTGGCGATACCACTTTACCATTAGCCCTCTTAGTTCATGGTTCTCCAGGTTCTTCGAGTGCTTTTATGAATTATATGCAGGACAGTCAATTATTAGCAAAAGTGCAATTAATAGCTGTAGATAGACCTGGATTTGGTTATTCTAATTTAGGTAAAACGCAACGATCATTAAAAATGCAAGCCAAGGCTTTTTTACCTATTTTAGAAAAGTATAGCACTAATAAAACGATACTAGTAGGACATTCTTTTGGTGGACCCGTTATTTCGAGAATGGCAATGGATTTTCCCGATTTAATAAATGGATTAGTCATTGTCGCAGGATCAATAGACCCAGATTTAGAACCTAATGAATGGTGGCGGAAGCCTTTAAATTGGCGTATCTTGCGTTGGTTATTACCCAAAGCATTACGCGTTTGTAATCAAGAAATACTGCCGTTAGAGGGCGAATTGCGTAAAATGTTACCGCTTTGGGAAAAAATTAAGATGCCTGTAACGGTTATCCAAGGAGAATTAGATAACTTAGTACCAAAAGGAAATGCTGATTTTGCCAAAAAGATGTTGGTCAATAGCAAAAAAGTGAAGATAGATATGGTCGAAGGCGGCAATCATTTTATTTTATGGAGTTTGCAGGATAAAGTAGTAGCTGCAATTATGGAATTATTGTAAAGGAATTCATTGGCGGTTATTATCTCATTATATAAATCAATGCGATGAAAATTTGTAAAAGAAAACAAGTATTAGGATTTGATGATACGTGGTTGATGATACTAGGTATCCCAATCGTTAGTTTAATCATGCCTTTTATGTTTGTGCAATATAATGGAGCAGGTGCGCACCAACCAG
Organism: Bacteroidota bacterium; assembly: GCA_017857395.1. Lineage (GTDB taxonomy): Bacteria > Bacteroidota > Bacteroidia > Chitinophagales > Saprospiraceae > JAFMDF01. The sequence goes on from JAFMDF010000205.1 coordinate 6,186, forward strand.
ATTGGTATCGAACCTCCGTTATCATCACTTTTATTCACGCTTGTATTTATATTTTTGTTTTTAGAAAGATTTTTATTTTTGTAAGAGCTAAATTTCCGCTCTTTGAAGATGCGGGAAAAAGAATTGGTTTTGAATTAATTTTAGTCGTCATCACTTACTTTATATTAGACCCTATTTTATCAAAAATTTGTATTAGTGCTTTTATTAATATTGAAAGTATATTGCCAGGCGTCTCCATGTCTATCTCAACCCTTGTTATGATATTTTTAGTCGTGGCGATTTACGAAAGTATCTATTTTTATCAGCAACTAAAACAGTCAATTCAAGAAAAAGAAGAATTACAGCGAGAAAATATTAAGTCGCAATTAGAAGGTTTAAAAAGTAAAGTCAATCCTCATTTTTTATTTAATAGTCTCAATACTTTGGCTTATCTAATTCCAGAAGATGCGGAAAAGTCCGTTAAATTTGTGCAAAAACTCTCCAAAGTTTACCGCTATATTTTGGAAATGAGTGATGAGAAATTGATTCCATTACAGAAAGAATTAGATTTTTTAAATTCTTACATTTTCCTATTAAAAGAACGGTTTGAAGAAAATTTGCAAGTAGAAATCGACATCCCCAAAGCTCGATTAACGGATAAAATCATTCCCCTTTCTTTGCAAATCTTATTTGAGAATGCCATCAAGCACAATATCATTTCTTCTTCCAAACCCTTAAAAATAAAGGTACTGATTAACGATAACGGTAAATTAATCGTCGAGAATAATTTACAGAAGAAAAAGCAAATTAAAGATTCGACCAAATTTGGATTGGAAAATATTAAAAATCGCTATCGTTTCTTTTCTAATGAGGCGGTGGATGTGATTGCGACTTCTTCTTCTTTTATTGTTTCCTTGCCTTTGATTAATGTTAATAGATAATTTTCTGTAGTGCCAAGCTCCTACTTGGTAACAATTGGCAGCGGATGTATGGCAACGGATTTTATATGATACGTAGTTTTTCCAACGGATTTTATTCCCAACCGATTGAGCTATAATAGAAGTTTAAGCGACGACTAATTTATTGCTACAGTTTCATCGTATTGACCATGGTACTCAAACTCTCTATATTGTGAAAAGGCAAGAGTGCATCCACATAAGGTAAAGCCGCTTTCATTCCTCGTACTTCTGGTTGCCAATCTCCACTACCTGCCAGAGGATTGAGCCATAATACTTTTAACGCTTTTCGGTGTATTTGCTTCATGTTCTCCCCTACTAAGTCTACTTCATCGGTATCCCAACCATCACTTAACACAATTACCAACGTTTTAGATGTTAAGTGTCTGTGACCAAATTCGGCATTAAATTGCTGTAGGGAAGCGCCAATTTTAGTACCACCTGACCAATCAGGAATTTTATTAATGACTTCTTGTAAGGATTTATTAATTGAGTTTTTATTGAGTTCTTTAGAAATGTGGTGTAAGGAAGTTGCAAAAGCAAAGGTTTCTACTTTAGAAAAGAGGGAATGAAAAGCATACATAAACTGAATGAAAAAGCGGCTGTATAATTCCATGCTTCGACTAACATCACAAAGCAAGACGACTTTGATATTGTCTTTCTTTTTCTTTTTGTATAAAATATCGACTATTTCTCCATTTCGGACTATGTTTTTTCGAATGGATTTTTTGATATCTAAAATGGCTTTCTTCTTAGTTGTTTGGTAACGGCGACTTCTTCGGTTGGCAATTTTTCTGACTAGTTTTTGTACCAATTGAAAAACAACCTTCATTTCTTGGGAAGAAAAACCGACTTGTTCGGTCACACTTCCAAAACCTCCATCAGAGTATGTCGCTGTTTCTATAGTCTCTGTATTTTTATTGCCGTATAACCAACTTTTTAGGGCTTGTAAACTGGGTTGTTTTTGACTTTGTTGAGTGGCCTGTGCTTTTTCTTCCTTTTCGGTCGTTTTGCTATCAACGGCTTGATCTAATTCTTTCCAATAATCTTTATACAGTTGAGGAAATTGTTTGAGTTGAAAGGGAGTCCTACAAAGCGTCGCTTGTAAGCATAATTCAAAATGCTCAGTCGATTCAAATGGATTGACTAGATTGATGGCTAGTAAGGCATCTTGTTCTTCGGATGGGCCGATAGTGAAGTCATGCTGTCGGAGGTGACGGCAGAATGCGACTAGGTTGATGGAGAGGGTGGTTTGGCGATTTATCATGCAATTATTTATAGGCTATGTAAGCATCTTCCATTTCAAGAATTTGTTGAACAGTCTTCCTAAATTTTTTGTATGCTTCTGGTTGAATTGTCTTTCTATTAAATTTGACGCTTCTTACTATTTTCAGTTTGCGCTCATTAATTTTTTCTATAGATAAACTATAATCAATAACATCATTCTTTACAGAAACTCCTTTAGGTATTTCTACTATTTGGCTGTTTTTGGGCAATTCTAAATCAATTTCAACAGTATACCTATCATAATTTTCATATTTCCAATATACAAAGGGTTCTGTTCTATTTTCTTTAGAAAAATCATCTGGCAAGAAAATTTGTTCCATATATGGTATTTGGATAGCATTAATTCCACCAATTGACAAAACAGATTTATGCACATCAAAGTTTGTCTCTAGCTGAAGTTCAGGATTCAGATTATCTAAATTCTCAATTGCATATTGATGAATCGTCAATGATTTATCAAAATACTTATTAAACAAATCAGTTATTTGTTCTTTTAGTTTTTCAGAAGATAAACCTGCAAAGTAATCCCTGTAGTTAGAAGCAGGCTGTCCCATAACACTTAATTTAGTCTTCATCTTTAATTGGTCGCCTTCGATTTGAGCAGAAGTTTTTCTTGTTAAAGTATTAGCAAATAATGGCTGGTTGGGAATATTAATAAGGCTACTGTTTTTCATTTTTTCTCCCTTTCTAGGTATCACTAATGCCTGTGCATGTTGGACAGAATTGGGAATAGCTCCGAAAGGGAGTTTATTATCTGTTAATTCTTGGAATAGCGTACCTTCGGGAAGGTCAATTTTAATGATGCAATGGTTGAAATCAATGGAAGGCTGTAAAATACTTTTAGTTCCATTATCTCTTGTACTAACTAAGACTAAATTAGTCTTTAAGTTAGCTTTATTTGCCAAGGTATGATAAAGTGTTGCTACGTCTTTGCAATCTCCTAATCGAGTGCTTATGGTAACCATCGGTTTTTGAGGAACATAACCACTTTGTCTAAAAGAAACAGAACTATATTGTACGTTTTTAGCAATATACTCATAAATAGCATTTGCTTTCTCTCTATCGGTAAAATGCTGCTGCTTTGCAAAAATTTCATCATAAATAGTCTGTAGATTATAGTCTTCCTTCGCCTGTGGAAGTGCCAAGTCTTGGTACCAATTAGCTATTTTTTCCCAAGAATCAAGGCTTGAGATGGAAAGTGTTTTACCCGTTTCTGTAAGCGTAGGCATATATCCTTCGGTTTTAATTGCTGCTAAATCGGTTAAAGTCCAATCATAACAAACAAAATCACCAAAAGTATTTTTAATAGGTGCGTATTCAAAGTTATTATAATGGAAATATAAGGAATAATCTGGGTCAGCGAATATTCTGTACCGTGACTCAGCAATCGGTACAAAATCATTAAGACTATTAGTTTCCCAAAACTCTTTAGCCAAAATTCCACCTCGAATTACATCTAGACGGTACTCTACAAAAATTATATCTCCAATTTCTAAGGAAGTAAAAACAAATTCATTGTTATTGCGCTCCGCCATTAATTTCTCTCCATTTTTCTTGTATACTTCCGCTTTTTCAAAAGTCAGTCGATTATTTCGGCTATCGTAAGGAATATGCGATTCTTTCCATTTATTAATTCCTGCTTCATTTTGTATTTGCCATGCCGTACTATAGTATTTACTATATGGTCCTTCTGGGTAAAGCACTATACTTTTATCGTAAAATAAGTATTCATAATCTGCTTCTCCGCTGTAGCTAATTTCGCTATCTAATTTTTTCAAGATAGTAGTAGTTCTATCCTTATCCTTTATAAATTCTTTAATAGGTGTTTTACCCACTAAAATGTCTAAACGGTCTCGAACATCAAAAGCATTCGGATTATAAGTTATTGCCTTTTTCAAATCATTAATAGCTTCTGTATGATTCCCTAAAGCATTATTAACATAAGCTCTATCGCTCCAATAAGAAGAACGATATGGAGCATTCTTCAAACCTTTATCGATAAAATCCAACGTTTTTTGGTAAGCTTGCGTTTTATAATAATAGCTAATTAATTGATTGTATATTTCAATGTGGTTTGGGTATAATTGATGCAATTTTAATAATAGTGTTTCAACTTCTTTTGTCTTCTTTTGCTTATTATATTCTTCTTTTAAAAGCAGGTTTAGTTGGTAGCTATAATTATTTATTAGGTAATCTTCTAAAATTTTTATTGCTTTTTCTGGTTTCTGTTGCACATTATTCAGTATATTGAATTTATAACGTAAAAAGGTTTCATTAATAGGGTATTTATTGTAAGCTTCCTCCGCTACTTCAATTATTTTCTGAAGGTCATTCTTCAAAGTTAACCAATTGATATAGTAATGATAATAATCTTCACTATCAGCACCAATACAATCTATCATTTTATCTACATACTTTTTTAGGGTAGGGATGTCTTTTTTCTCTACATCTATTTCATAATCAAATACGGCAAAGAAACAAGCATCTTTGTCTATTTTTCTAAGCGCTTCTACTTGTTTGGAAATTTTAGTTCTATCACCAACTGCGTCATAATTTATTAGCAGTTCATAGTGAATCAAAATATTTTCAGGATAGTATTCCAATGCTTCCTCTAAAAGCTTAATGGCCTGATTAAATTTATTACTACGATAATAAGTTTTAGCCAATAGTAAATGGTTTAGAATATGCTTGGGTTCTTTTTCAATTTTATCTCTAAAAAACTGTTCTGCAAAATGAGGGAAATCCTTATCCACTAAGGTAGCTTCACCTTTATTATAGGAACGATATTGACTGGTACTCTGGAGGTCAATTAATTCCTCATCTTTATCAAATGCTCGTAGTATAAAATTGGGGTAACTCGTTTTTTTGTTGGTATAGCCTAGTTGAACTAAAATTCGATTACTGCCTTTAGGGATACGTACTTTTGCTTTTAAATAATCCATATCTGTACGTAGTTCTTCCGCCTCAGATAAGATTAATACATCATTTATCCATATTTTAATATTTCCAGCAAATCCAGTAGCAAATAATAATTCTTTTTCTTCCTCTGTATCAAAAAAGCTTTGTGCATAAAGTATCCCCGTACTTTCCGTAATATAGTAATTAGTACCTATCCAAGGCTGGTTATCCGTATGTTCAGGAACAAACCACTCAATAGGAGCATTATTAGCTGCCCTAAATTCATTCGATGGTTCTAGGCTATGAATAGGGGCATACCCTTTATCAAATCCACTTCCTTCCGTATTATTAAAGGAGCCAACTATTTGCCAATCGCTAATGCTTTTTATTTGTTTCCAGTAGTCTTCTGCCTTTTTCATGTCATTCCCCAAACCATAATTAAACCCTAACATATATTGAAGCGACCCATGGACAGTAGGGTTCAGTCGATTACTGTTTAGTATCTTGAGCAAAAACTGTTCTCTTTCTGCTTCTTTTTTATGTTGTCCATCAAGGAAACCATCTTCATACCATAGTGCAAAAAGGTAAGGGTTTGGAAATTTTAAATTAGGGAATAATTGTTTTGCTATTGCTAGATTACCATCTTGGAATTCAAATGTATTAAGGAACATTAAAATAAGACTAGCTTCTACTTTAGTAGTTTCCTTTTGCAAAGCTTCATTTAATAATTCTCTGGCGAATTGTCGGTCATTTTTTTCCAAAGCAGCCCAAACACCAGCAAATTCATTAGCTTGTAAAGAAAAAGTAATCAAACAAAAAAGAATTGAAAATAATAGAGACTTCATTCTCATTGGTTTATAAGATTAAACAATAGTTATACATTTACGAAGTATCTGTAGATTTAGGTTTAAAATCCGAAGAAAAATTTGCTATTTTGACAATAAAAACCTTCAATGCAACTTGCTTTGCACCCCAACTTGGTCCAATAATTCAGAAAGCGACATAGAAGTCTCTCGAATATCCTTCCAATCTTTCAAAATAATCCCTAAAGTATCTTCTACTATTTTTTTATCCAGATGGTCAATATGTAAAGCGGCTAAAGCTCTTGCCCAATCTAAGGTCTCTGCTATGCCCGGTACTTTATCTAATTTTCGTTGCCGAAGCGTTAACATAAACTGGCAAATCTGTTCGCCCAATTTTTTATCAATTTCTGGTACTTTCTTTTGTACGATTTCTACTTCTTTTTCAAAAGTTGGATAATCAATCCACAAATAAAAACAACGTCTACGCAAAGCCTCTGACAATTCTCGCATTCGATTACTCGTAATAATCACCTGTGGGATATGCGTCGCTTTGACCACGCCTAATTCTGGAATACTAATTTGCCAATCGGATAAAATTTCTAATAGAAAGCTTTCAAATTCTTCGTCTGCTCTGTCTACTTCATCTATTAATAACACAGGTGATTTCTCCCTAGTTATCGCTTTTAAAAGCGGTCTTTCTAATAGATAATCTTTACTAAAAATAAAATCTTCCTTTTGTTGAATCGACAATGTTTCTGACTCCATCATTTTTAGCGCCAATAATTGACGTTGGTAATTCCATTCGTAGAGGGCTTGTTCCGCATTTAAGCCTTCGTAGCATTGGAGGCGAATGAGTTCTGTATTATGTGCTTTCGCTAAAACTTTTGCAATCTCCGTTTTCCCTACACCAGGAGGCCCTTCCACTAATAAGGGGCGCTGAAGTTTTTGGGCAAGGAAAATGCCCATAGCGATATTGGGGTCGGCTATATAGCCTTGGTTTGCTAGTAATTGGTTAACTTGTTCGATGTTTTCGGTAGCCATATTAATTTTTAAACTATGAAAATTGGAGGTTAGGCGAAGATACAAAATCGTTACTTCTTTTATGGTTTAAATTCAAACTGCTTTTTATTTTCATTGGCCTTTATTAGTTGGCTCTTTGACAATTTTTGCAAATGTACAAAAGTAACTTAGACCCTATTAGTTTTATCATAGGCAAAAAAAGTGTTGAATTTTGAAGCAGGCATTATCTTAAATGCGACGTGTTGATTAATTACGACAAAAATAATTATTGGACTTTAAAAAATAGTTGGAGACTGCTTAAAAACGACTATAACTCGGGTTGTCTATTTGCTCTAAAAATCAAGATTTGAGACGAATAAACAGTCCACAGTACCTATTTATAATGAAAGCACTTAATACTGCAACAATAAAGAAAGAGATTGCAACAATGTATAAAGCTTAAAACAATTATATTTCATTTCTTTGAAAGAAATTTCTTTTTAAAGAAATAGATTCTAAAGAAATCCATTTAATTATCTGAAAAAGGTGTGGAGTATTCCGTCTAAAATGGGTACAAAAGCAATGATATCTTTCTAATAAAACAAAAGTGTTCGACACCTTTTGACCAAACAAACGCACTTAGAGCTAAATAGTAATTACTTAAAAACAAAAAAATGAAAGTGCTTTCCATTTACTTCTTGCTAATTTTTTGCTTTGGTGGAATTACCCTAAACGCCACCAATTATTTTGTCTCCCCTACTGGGAATGATACTAATAATGGACTTACCCTCCCCAATGCTTTTTTGACTTTACAGCACGCTGCTGACCAAGTAGCCGCTGGCGACACCGTTTTTGTAGCGGATGGCACTTATACTATTGGCTTTGACCATAGAGGGCCAAATGGAACGGCTAGTCAGCCCATTGTATTTAAGACTTTAGGGAAAAACGCCAACATTACTGGCCCTGGTCCCATCCGAAACGATGGCATCAATATTGAAAACGTCGATTACATTGTGATTGATGGTTTTAGAGTTATTGGAATGCCAAATCCAGGTAATGGTATTAGATTAGTCCATGCAGATAACTGTGTGGTAAGAAATACCTTTTGTGATAGCAATTTTGAACGAGGTATTTTTACTGCTTTTACAGATGATATTTTAATTGAACATAATATCTGTATCAATTCCGTAGATGAACATGGTATCTATGTCTCCAATAGTTCTGACCGTCCGATTATCCGCTATAATGAATGTTATGGAAATAATAATATTGGCATTCATCTAAATGGAGATTTATCAGCAGGAGGTGATGGTATTATTTCAGATGCCCAAGTGTATGGCAATATGCTTCATGATAATAATCGAGCAGCGGGCATTAATATGGACGGTTTAGAAAACCCCATTGTTTATAATAACCTTATTTATAATAATCATTCCGCTCAGGGTATTGCGCTTTTTCAAGAAGATGGGGCGATTATGACCAGAGGGGCAAAAATTTATAATAATACCATTATTGTTCCTAGTGATGGACGTTGGGGCATTTTAGTAAAAGACGGTGCCAATGAAGGAACAGAAATTTATAATAATATTATCATTAATCAACACTCCTTTAGAGGCTGTATAGCCATTGAAAATCAAAATAATTTTAAAAGCGATTTTAATATTGTTAACGATAAAATGAGTGCTAGTGGAGATGGAAGCACTATTCCACTAGCAAATTGGCAGGCACTCGGTTTCGACCAAAATTCCCAATTAGCAGATGACCTTACTGCTATTTTTATAGACCCTGCTACTAATGATTTTCATCTAAAAAGTGGCAGTCAAGCTATTGATATTGGAACAAATTTAGTAAACGCTATTGTCGGGATAGATGTAGAAGGAAATGTACGCCCATCTGGTACTGCGTACGATATTGGCGCTTATGAATTGGAAGGTTGCCTTCAGAATCTTACTATTGCGACCGATTATACAACGGGGGCTATTATTAAATCTGCTGCAAATATGATTACTGCTACAAATACCATTAGTGGTAATGCCAATGTAAGTTATACTGCAGGGACATCTATATCCCTTATGCCTGGTTTTGAAGTAATAACCACAAATGGTGGAAGTTTTCATGGTTTGATACAAGATTGCGATGTTGCTGCTTCTCAATCCCCTATAAAGGCTAGGGAAAGTCGAAATGGTGTAGTAACTACTCAACAACCAATAGTTAACTTACAATTAAAAATACAGCCAAATCCAATTAATCAAGAAGCGCAAGTCCAATTCTATTTACAAAAAGCAGGTATTGTACTGCTTAGTATGCACGATTTATATGGACAACCAGTAAAAGTAATCAACCGAGGTTTTTTGGAGAAGGGGTGGCATCAAACTATATTTACTAAAGATAATTTACCAAATGGCATTTATTTCCTGAACCTTAAGCTGGCAAATTACCAACAAAGCCAAAAAATCATTATTTTTAACAATTAACTTTCCAAACCTCAAAACCTTTTCCAATGACACCGTCCTTATTTCCCTTACATTTTCCTTTAAATCGCTTGAGATTTAGTTATAAAAAGCAATGGGTTTTCTATTTTTTAGTGATTATTGGTTGTCTTAGCTGGCAGCAAAATGGGTTTTCCCAAACTATCAACAATCCTATCCTATTCTGCACTCAAGTGCCAAATGCAAGGGATTTTACGACTATGATGTCCACTTTTGGCAACCATACCAATAGGATGAGTCAAGCACCTAGAGGAGGAGATTTATATATTTTATTTCCAAATGGCACGCTAAAAAATTTAACCCAATTAGCTGGATATGGAGAAACAGGCATGCAAGGTGCTAATGCCATTGCCGTCAGAGACCCTCATGTCCATTGGAGTGGAACAAAAGCGATTTTTAGTATGGTTATTGGTGCGCCAATAGAGCGATACCAATATAATGACTACTATTGGCAACTTTATGAAGTCAGTGGTTTAGGAATCAATGATACCCCAGTAATTTCAAAAGTGCCTAATCAACCAGCAGATTATAATAACATAGCCCCCATTTATGGAACAGATGACCGTATTATTTTTGAAACAGACCGTCCTCGAAATGGACAAAGGCATTTGTACCCTCAACATGACGAATATGAATCTTCCCCTACTACTACTGGCTTATGGAAAATTGATCCTAAAGCTTGCCCTGGTGTAAATAGTCTTGAAATGCTTACAACAGCTCCCTCAGGAGACTTTACACCAATTATTGATAGTTATGGGCGGATAGTTTTTACCCGTTGGGATCATTTAAAAAGAGATCAACAATTTGATGCAGATTTTTTAGGAGATGGAACTGCTTATGGAACGCTTAATTTTTCAGATGAAACGGAAAATGCCACTAAATATATTGAGGATATTGAAGTTTTCCCCGAACCACTTAACAATCGAACGGATTTATTTGCTTTACCTGAATGGCAAAATACCAATCCTATAAATATCAATATTTTCACTCCTTGGATGGTCAATGAAGATGGTAAGGAAATAGAGACTTTAAATCATATTGGTCGACATGAAATGGGTATATATTTTGCAAGAAATTTTACTAATGATCCTAATTTAAGTGACTTTGTTCCTATAGCAAAGCCTGTTAGAAATTTTTTCCATAT
>JAFMDF010000206.1 GCA_017857395.1 Bacteroidota bacterium
ACTATACAAATAAAAAATAATTAATGTTAACCAAACCAATTTTAAAAATTCACAAAAAACGAGCGGAATTGTATCAAACCGCTGCCGATATTTTTGTAGAAAAAGCCCAAGCTGCCATTCAAAAGAAAGAAAAATTTACAGTCTGTCTTTCTGGAGGAAAAACGCCAGAACCACTCTATCAATTATTAGCTACACCGGAGTATTCAGAACAAATCAATTGGAAAAAATGTCATGTTTTTTTTGGTGATGAAAGATGTGTTCCTGACACCCATGATGATAGTAATTACAGGATGATTTATGATACGTTACTCAAAAAAGTAAATGTGCCAAAATCACAGGTTTATAAAATAGATGGCTCAAAAACTCCTCGGCAGGCTGCACAAGCCTATACACAAGTATTTCAGTTATTCTATGGTGCTACGAAACCCTTTTTTGACTTAGCTTTTTTAGGAATGGGAACAGATGGGCATATTGCTTCTATGTTTCCTGGTACCGATGCGGCTAGAATGGTAAGAAAACGAGTAAGAGAAGTGAAAATAGGCAAGAGCAAAACTTGGAGAATTACCTTAACGGGCTCCATGTTCAATCGCTCAAAAGCAGTTGTTTTATTAGTTGCAGGAAAGAAAAAAGCAGCAACACTAAAAGAAGTATTACAAGGCGAGTATGATCCAGATGTGTTGCCAGCACAAATTCTTCGCAATGCCCAAGGGGAAGTTACTTGGTTGTTGGATGAAGGTGCGGCTAGTTTGTTAGATAATGATAAAGCTGATTAGCAAGTTAGTGCATCTGCTATAAAATAGGCTCAAAGTGATTTGGGTGGAGTGTTGTAGCTCAAACCAGAGGTCTGAGCTACAACACTCCACCCAAATCACTTTGAGCCATAAAATAATAATCCATTGGGAAATTAATTCGTTGGGATAGCATAACAGATTGATTACCCAATGGGTTTTACCGAAATCAAAACAATGTTTCAACACCTGGAGAGAGGTAATATTCTTTATCAACAAAGACGTTATGTGGAGGCAGAAAAAGAGTATTTCAAAATACTAACAGCCGCCCCAAATAATCCTTTTGCCTTGGCGATGTTGGCGCAATGTTATTTGGAAACAAATCGTAAAAAAGAAGCTTTAGAGTTTGCGGAAAAAGCAGTTGCGAACGCAGTTGAATCTCCAACCATCTATTATGTTTTAGCACGTTGTCAATTTTATAATAAGCTGATAGATAAGGCTTTAGTCTCTATTCAGTCAGGGCAACAATTAGACCCTACTAATTCAGATTTTTTCTTATTAAAATCCCAGATTGCCTTTTATCAAGAAAACTGGGAATTAGCATTAGTAGAGGCGGAACGTGGCTTGATGCTAGATCCAGAAGAAGTCATTTTAATCAATTTAAGGGCAAGGGCTTTGGTGAAATTAAACCGTAAAGAAGAAGCGGCTAATACCATGGATTATGCCTTGCACCGAGCGCCTCAAAGCTCTTATTCGCATGCCAATAAGGGCTGGGTGTCTGTTGAAAGAGATGAATATGAAGCCGCTATTACTCATTTTAAAGAAGCGCTCCGTTTGGATGCTAGCAATGCTTATGCTAAATCGGGTTTAAGGGAGGCTATTAAAGCAAAGAATTATATATATCGAGGAGTGCTGAAGTACTTCCTATGGATGGGCAAATTACAAGAAAAATACCGATGGGGTTTTGTCATTGGTTTGTATGTGCTTTATCGAATAGCTTTGGCTTTAGCAGAAACTTCTGATTTGATGGCGATGCTGATGACGCCTTTAATTATCGCTTATATTTTATTTGCCTTTTCCTCTTGGATTGCGATGCCTATTTCCAATTTATTTTTAAGACTACATCCATTGGGAAAACATGCCTTAGAAGATGATGAGATAACTGCGTCTACCATGGCGGGTGGATTAGCAGGCTTATCCATACTGAGTTTTATATTTTTCTTTATAACGGGTGGTTCTATTGATTTAACTGGAGATGATTTTATTATTGAAGGCTATGCTTCCTTGTTTTTATTAGGTGTGATGTTATTATTAATGATGATTCCTATAGGAGGGCTATTTTTTGCAGAAGAAGGAACCGTTGGGCGGCGAAATCTAACAATATTTGCCATTGGATTAGGAATCGTTGGCGGTTTGGCATTATTGACAGATATATCTATCTTATTGATGGTTTTCTTTATCGGCATACTAGGCTATAGTTTTGTGGCTAGTTATATTATTGGGAAAGGAGCGAAGGAGTTATGATTGCTGGTTAGGATTTTTAATCCGACACCTTTATTCTGCTCGCCTCTGGCGAGATTAGGGCAAATATTTTTCAAAAAGCCAATTATTTATACTTGCCAGAGGCAAGAAAAATAGTGGTATCGGACTAAAAGTCCTAACCAGCAGCAAATTTAGAATTGTTAACTTATTTTGTTTGCCTACTTAAACCTAAAAAATCATTTGAACAACCCATTTTTTATCCAATATTTAAATTTTTAAAATGAACCGCATAAGAGAAATGATAATTATACTATTATTAATTTCTCAATTTAATTGTTCCAATAAACCTGAAGAAACGAATAGCCAAGCTGGACAAGTAAGCAATATAATCCTGATCAATGCAGATGATTTAAGTTCAGCTTCTTTGGGGAGTTATGGTCAAAAAGTCATTCAAACACCGAGACTAGACCAAATGGCAAAGGAGGGCGTATTGTTTAAAAATGGTTATAGTGCTGCAACTACTTGTGGCCCATCTAGGCTTTCTTTATTATTGGGCAAGCATTTAGGGCATCTTCCCTATCGGAAAAATGCTGCCGAAGTTGACAGACATGCTATCTGTTATCCACAATTACTACAAAATAAAGGGTATAAAACTGCGCTATTCGGCAAGGCAATTAATGCGCATCATATTTTTGGAAGACCTATTGGTGGTTTTCCATCCCATAATGGATTCGACTCATTCGTAGGCACCTTAACGGATGTTTCCGCACATCAATATTACCTAGACGGAAAAACGGCACCCCAATCAAATCACCCCAATCATTTATGGAAAGGTGCACACAAATGGTGGGTTAGTAAATATGACATTGGGCCTAGCAGGTACACTCAAAATGAATATGTAGATTTGGCTCTAGATTTTATTTCAGAAAACAAAACTCACCCCTTCTTTTTGTATTTGCCTTTACAAATCCCGCATCGGGAATTAGTTGTTCCTAAAAAAGGCGAGTTAGATTATCAGGTAGCAGATAATGGATTATTAGAACAATACCTAAGAGAAGATGGAACGTCTAACTTTCAGGAAACTGCCTACGAAGTAAACCGTACTTACCAGCGTCCAGTAGATATGCCGAAAGCAACCTATGCGGCAATGATTTCTCGCTTGGATAGAGATGTTGGAAAAATATTAGATCAACTGTCTACGCTAGGATTAAAAGAAAATACTTTAGTCATATTTACTTCGGATAATGGATTTGCAGATAAAATTCCAACAAATGATTCTTTTAATCCCAAAGGAGGGCTTAGAGGATCTAAAGGTCATTTATATGAGGGGGGCATTAGCGTGCCTTATATTTTTTGGGGAGGAAAGGTTAAAAAAAATACGATAGAAGCACCAATAATAGGATATGATTTGGCGACTACTATTTTAGATTTTGCAAGAGTCCAAGAAGGGTTTGAAACGGATGGGATAAGCTGGAAAAGCGCCTTATTAGAAGGAATCATACCTGATAGAAAATGGTTATATTGGGAGAATTATTATGGAGCGACTAGACAAGCTGTTTTAATAGATAACCGTTATAAAGTAATTAAGTCGGAAGTTGATTCAGCGGATTATCAAATAGCTTTATACGATATAAAAAAAGATAAATTTGAAGCAAAGGATTTATCTGAAAATGATGATTATACGGACGTAATCGCATTTGCCCGAAGCGTTTTTGAAAGGGAACACCAACCAAATAAGGATTTTATGATTCCTAATTAATGACAATTTTTTGTAAGGGTTTAGGCTATAGCTTAGTAAAAGAAGCCTGAAAAGGCATGTTCATTTTTGAATTAGTCAATCTTAGAAAATAAGTACCTTTAGGAAGTGAACTGATATTAATTTTGTTATCCATTATATAAAATCTATTTTCTAGTACCAACCTTCCCGAAGTATCAAAAATACTCAAAGAAAAACGTTTAGATGGAACAAGGTGGTCTGCTTCAATCGTCAAGAAGTCAGTAGCTGGATTAGGCCGCATAATTAAATTGCCTTGTTCAGAAAGATTAGTATCAATGACCGTTGTATTAGTTAGTAAACTACAATCGTAAAGGTCAGGCAAATTAGCTTCAAAAAGCGTAAACTCATCCTCATAAAATTTGACAAAATCAGGATGATTCGGGGATTCGGGTAAAGGCACCCAATGATGATTTGCTCGGTCATTTCGCCAAGTGAGCGCATAGGCTAGTTCTTTAGCGATGGGGTCATTTTTTAAAGGCGCTAAAAAAACATTGGTAAACCAATCTGAGTTTTCTGCAAATTGAATTCCTCCATTAACGCCAAATTCTGTTAAAGCAGCAACCTTATTATGTTGGGTAGCAAATTCCACGACTAATTGAGCATTCGGAATTAAAAACATTTCATAAGCCAAGACGGCATAACTATCAAACCCAATAATATCTACATAATCATCTCCTGGATAGCGGGCTTCATAACCACCTCGAAAGGCAGGGTCAGAAGGCGAATAGGCATACAGTACATGGTGAATATTTCGAGTGTTTCTCAAATAATCTATGGTGAATTGCCACAAAGCAACGTACTCTTCTGGCGTACAATAAGGGCTTCCCCACCAAAACCAATCTCCTGTATTTTCGTGAAAAGGACGATAAATAACAGGAATTAATTCCCCATCTTTATCTCGTAAACCATTAAAAAAATTAGCGACCTGATTAAGGTGTTGAATTAATCTACTTTGAGGTGCAGAACCTGTCTCTAATATGCCTGAAACCGAATTGTTTTGTGCATCCCATGCACCACCTCTGGTCTTAAAATTATCCATGTGGTCACTGAAAGTAATAATCGCCCCGCGTTCATGCGCACGAATGGCATGTCTTTGGAAAACAAATCCTCTCACAAAATCAAAACCATAAACTGCGGGATAATCGCCTACTGCCTCTTCGCAATCAGAACGATCCTCAAAGCCATCTTTATCTTCCCACCCAATACCCTCGAAGGTACTATTTTGGTGACCAAATAATAGATGATTAGAACGTAAATTTTTTAATTGTTGGTAAAGGCTTTGGGTTTGGCAAGTAGCGGAAAGGTCTGATTGAGCAGATAAGCTACCGATAGTAGATAGGACAACTAAGCATAACAGTATATGCTTGAAGTAGGAGCGAAATAGGAGCTGATTTGTTGGCAAAGGCAATGATTGAATTATTGAAGGTATAACCTATGCCAAATATACAAAAATCTAAATATTTAGTTGGCGTCCTTCCCGACAAAATAGGCGCTATTCTTGATAGGTGGTTAATTTTCTAGTGGATACTTAGTACACCGTTCAATAAGTTTCTTGAAATTTTAAATTGTTGCTGGTTGCTAGTTGCTGGTTTCTTTTTAGGCAGAACTAGCAACCAGTAACTAGCAACGGGATGTTTTAAAACACCCACTTATTTATTGAACGATGTACTTAGACATACAAATTCATCATTCATTGTTTATCGTTGATCATTACTTTATTCCTTTTCAATCACCTTTGCCCCTTTAAATCTTTTTCTGATATGCTTGATGGTCGTTTTAAATTCTTCTTCTGTTTCAAAAGCGAACTGAATGCCTATTTGAGTTAATTCTTTTCCATTTTTAAGGTATTTTTTTGGCAATGCATCATAGCCATAATCATAGACCTGTTCAATGCGTTTTTGAGCATTGGATTTACTACCAAAAATACCCACTGAAACCACGGCAATCCGCTGGTTCGGACCTAAAGTACTACTTTCCGTATCTACTATTTCTGCGTCATCAGTAACTGCTAACGTTTCATCTTCGGCAAAGTCTACGGCATCTTCATCTGATGTTGTTTCCGTTCCTTCGGATGAGTCTACCGTAAGTGCGGTTTCTTGACTAATTGCTACCTCAACAGGACTTTCATTGACTTTTTTATCAGCGATACTTTGTTGATTTATTAAACCTAAACCAAATTGATTCATAATAGGAATCGCAATAATCAATAAAATAGTCGTTGCCAGTGCCACAGGAAGCCAAGTATGCTCCTCGGTATAATCTTTAAACCATTTCGCAAATGATTTTTTCTTGGTATACTTATGTCCAGTAGCAGAACCACTAGGAACAATCGAATCTGCGGTAACTTTATCTCTTAAAATTGGATAGAAATTAACGGTAGGTAATCCAAAAGCTTCTTTGTTAAAGTTAGTAGAATCAGGAATGAATTGAATTTTGTTTTCAAAATCTTTGTACAACCTGCCAACTCCAGCGATATTTACCATTTCTCGCCGATTTAATTGGTCTTTTATAATGCTAACAAATTTAGCCACCTGTCGATTGGCTTCTTCTGTACTTACTTGATGTTTTTGTTGAATAATATCAACTAGCTTACCATCATTTACTATTAAATTTTCATCAAAATTAATAGATTTCGTAGGTGGATTAAGTAGACCTTGGACATGGTCAATGGTGCTGGGAGAATACTTTAAGGTTAACGCTCCAAACCCAGGAACGACTAAACTATTATTTTCAAAAAGTAATTCTTTAATATAAGGGGTAATATCTATATTCATATCGTCCGCTCCTGTAGCGTCGCAAAAATGATTGAATTTTCATTTTAGTTTTGGACGCTTATTGTTTTTTAATGTAGTTTTCTCAGTGCCAATAGGCTAATTAACTATCAAATTTACTATATTTTTTGGAAAAAGTTTTGATTGGGCATATATTTTCAGTAATAGAGTACATCTAATTTTATCTAGACAATCCTTTTTTGTAGCGAAGAATTAAGAAAAACCTAAAATTATTTACCAACAAGTTAAAAAAAGCAATTGATACAACATATTCTATTAAAATGACATTTTAGTTCCACGATGCCTTATTGAATGTAAAAAGAGCTGCGAAAATGCTCAAAAATGTAAAGTGAAGTTATGATAAAGCTATTGGATATGTTGATGCTATTCGGCTAAGATTAGCAGGTAATAAATTAAATCCTTCCAATAATCGGCAATATCTTCCTTTTCATTTTCTCATTCATTTATAAAACCCTGGGATTATGAAAGTTATTCTTTCTATCTTGTTATTCCTTTTTGGAATGACAAGCATCAGTAATGCGCAATCTATACATACTTGTACAGAAATGCCAGTCACCTCACTAGCACTGCAACAAGCCCAACAACAAATTCCGCAAGCTGCCGCTCGTGCAGTTAGTTACAAACCAAAATATGGTCTTTATTGGCCAAATGGAAGTACTATTCGAGTCAAGTTGATGGGCGGGAGTAGTTATGTCCGAGACAAAGTCAGACAATATGCCGCAGAATGGACTCGACATGCTAATTTAGCTTTCCAATTTGTCACTTATGGGCAAGCAGATATTAGAGTATCCTTTGTTCAGAATGGTAGTTCTTGGTCGGTTATAGGAAAACAAGCTTTGCAAGTCAGCCAAAATGAAGCGACTATGAATTTTGGTTGGTTGACTGACCGAACGCCAGATTACGAATTTAGAAGAACTATTTTACATGAATTTGGCCATGCCTTAGGTTTATTACACGAGCATCAAAATCCAAGCGGTGGGATTCCTTGGGATGAAGCAGCGGTTTATAATCATTATCGACAAACACAAGGTTGGGATGCTCAAACGACCTATGCGAATGTCATTCAAAAAGCAAGTCGAAATGCGACTCAATTTTCAGCTTATGACCCTCGTTCGATTATGCATTATCCAGTTTCTGCAAGTCTAACTAATGGCCAATATCAAGTTGGGATGAATCAAGCATTGTCGGTGACAGATGGCGTTTATATTAGAGAGGTATACCCAGGACAACGCTGGTCTAATCCCGATAATTCTTCCACCGAAAGACCGACTAATCGGCCGACAGAAGAGACAATAACTCAAAAGCCTCGACCAGTCGCCGACCGATTTATTGTAAGTGTGAGTAATAAATTGGGCGAAAGTCAAGTATCCGAAACTATAGATTTATATTTAGGAACCGACAAGTTTACTTTTAAATTAAATAAAAATAGTCAAAAAGAACAGACTTTTCGTTTCCGTATGAAGCGTGGAAATTATAGTTATCGACTATCTTCAACGAGTACTTATCAACTAACCCAACGAGTTTGGAATGGTTGGAAATATGTACGTCAAAAAGTAGATAAAACGATTTATGGAAGCGGTTCGGGTACTTTAAATATTACAGGAAGTGAGGCGTTGACTTTATATGGAAATTATGATAAGGCAACGGATAGAATGACGGTTTATTTGGGCGCAGTTAAAAATAATGGACTAGCAATTAGTCAAGAAAACCCAGTTTGTAAGAATTAAAGTTACCCAGCGAGTTAAGAACAGTTTATAACGGTTGTCAGTTTCTACAAACGCTTGGAGCGTCTTCAATATCTCAAGCGTTTGTAGAAACCAACAACTAACAAAATTATATTTTTCGTAAAAATTTAGCCTCTAAAGTCATCCGTAGCGAATAACCCATTGATTCTAAGTCAATAATAACTTCTTTTTCTCCATGATTATCAATTAGAGTGCCCGTCAAGCCAGTCAGGTTACCACCCATAATTTCTACTTGGTCGCCCTTACGGAAGCCAGCAGAAGGTTCTGCGGTTACCGAAATTCCTTCTCCTACAACTCTTCGCATGATTTCCATTTCTCTTTCAGGGATAGAAATTAGATTTTTAGCGATTCGTACAAAATTGACCACATTATCAGTTTGTAAAACTGGCAAGTATTCAGCTTTGGTAATTTTTACAAAAATATAGCAACTAATTAAAGGCATTTCCACCTTTTTCTTTTTGCTAGCATAAATTCTAGTCAATTTTTGAATAGGCAGATACGAATGGATGCCTTTACGATTGAGGTCTTTTGCAATAACCTTTTCTCTTTTGTATTTGGTGTATACTGCAAACCATTTGGCTTCAGTAGCATCAAGATGATTTTCTGGTAGTTCAGCTGCTTTTGTCATTTATACTTTATAGTTTTTGAGATTTAAAGGAGTATATAAATATATCTTATGCTTTCAGTTTTTCTACTATTTTTTCTTTCAATTGATATTTTTCTTGACTTTCTTTACAAATTGCGATGCCCTCTACGCCAAAATCTAAACGATGTCCATATTCACTCATCCAACCGATTTGTTTAGCAGGATTTCCGACAACTAGGGCATAAGCAGGAATGTTTTTAGTCACCACAGCCCCTGCTCCAATAAAAGCAAAAGCACCGATGTTATGCCCACAAACAATGGTTGCATTTGCGCCAATCGAAACACCGTTACCTACATGTGTTTTACTATATTGTCCTTTCCTATTAACGCTACTTCTAGGATTGGTTACATTCGTAAAAACCATAGATGGTCCCAAAAATACATCATCTCCACAAGTTACCCCGGTATAAATAGATACATTATTCTGGACTTTAACATTATTTCCTAGCACCACATTGGAAGCGATAAAAACATTTTGACCCAAGTTACAATTTTTACCTAATTGGGCATTACTTGAAATATGGCAAAAATGCCAAATTTTTGTGCCCTTTCCAATAATAGCACCTTTGTCAATAACAGAAGAAGTATGTACAAAATAATCTTCAGCCATGATTTTAAAAGTTAGGAAGCGTTAGAAAGATGCCTAGACGAGAATTTTCAAAGAAATAAACTCGCCCAGGCAGGTCTACTAATATTTAGATGCTTCTTATGTACAGGATGACAAGATTCTTAGAATTAACAGGAATAAGTACTTAAACAAAACTTTTTTATCTAAAATTTAAAGTAATGCTGTATGACTACTTATGACCATTAATTTAATGCATTAGACCAGAGTAATACTGGTTTTGAATCCAATGAATCCATCAATTCATCCGTAAGTTCTGTTGTTTGATAAATTAGGTATCGGACTTTTCGTTTAATGACAGGTTCTACCCGATTAATCAAGCGAATTAAATAGGCTTGGTCAATATTTCCAATCATAATTAAATCAATGATTGGGCTATCTAAACCTTTAGCTAATTGCCCACTTAAATAAACATGTTCTATTGTCCCAAGTCGATTAATTACCCCTTCTATTAGGCGGTCAATCCCAATATGTTTTAATAAAATATTATGAACCTCCCCAAAAGTGGATGATCGGTATTGGCAGTAAACATTTTTTTATTGCCTTGCATAAAAGCAGTTAACATACCCGCTTTTTCTAGCCGATTTAATTCCAATCGAATAGCATTGGTCGAGTCTCCAAATTCACTTTCCAGACCTCTTAAATAAGAAGTTGTCTTACTATTCAAAAAGAATTTGAGCAGTAGTTTGATTCGAGTTTTTGAAGAAATTAGCGTCTCTAGCATTTTTTATTTCACGTCTTTGGTGGCTTTTGATTAACTCGGACTAGAATGGAAGTGCTTTGTCAGTTAAGAAATGAGCAGTAAAATATCGTTTATAATTACTAATTGGGTGATTAATTCAAATGGAATTTAAAACCAACTAAATGTAGTGATTAGATTTTACCAGTTAATTGATAGTAGACAAAGTACCAATAATGTTTTTTTGAGAAGAGTTTAATTAAAAGTCAATATTGAGTAACAAATTTACTCAATATCCTACGAGAATCCAATGAAATAGTTTGTAAAACTAAAAATTTGTTTGCTTTTTTTTTAGAAATGACTACATTTTACAAAAAACAGGACGGGATAGGAGTAAATAAAACCAGCGAATAACTTGTTTTAACAGTAAGGGAACGATTTATTTTTATCTAAAAACACTTGTAAAATTTTTTCCTTTTCTACTTTTTACTATCTTTCGCCCTATGAAAAATGAAGATGAAAAATTACGCATATCAAAGACTTCCTTTAGAGAATGGTTAGAAAAATTACAACAGGAAAGTTGGCAATTGGAGTTGCTGATTTCTGGATTTGCCTTGTTTGCTGTTTGGGAGGCACGGACTTTGGTGGATGGATATCAGAATTATATGACGATTAATAGAGGCGGAGGCAGTGCTTTTACAGGTATCATTTATGGTTCTTTTTCTTGGTTGTTAAATATTGGTTGGCGTATTTTCTTTTTTAATTTATTAATTCATGTTCTAGCTCGTGGTTTATGGATTGGGGCTATCGGCCTGCGGTATGTTTCTGGGGATATCGATTATGATTATTTTAATTACGCAGATAATTTCACTAATTTTCTTAAAAAAAATGTAGGTGATTTTGATGATTATATAGAAAAGCTAGAGCGTTTTTCTAGTGTCATTTTTGCTTATACTTTTTTACTTTTTTTTATATTCCTATCACTTATCTTATTTTTTGCAGAGGCCTCTGCGATATTGGGCTATATTAAAGACCCTGGCGCAGGAGGAATAGCAGCGATACTATTGTTCTTTCTGGGATTGATTGCCTTCATTGATTTTATTACAATGGGTGGGATAAAAAAAATAAAGGAAAAAAACATAGCTAAAATTTATTATGTTTTTTATCGGATTTTTAGTTGGATGACCCTTTCGTTTTTGTATAGGCCTTTATTGTATAATTTCTGGGATGAAAAATATACTAGGAGACTGTTTTTAATTTCTCTTCCTTACATTTTTATTTTAGGTTTTATTCCTAAGATTGATTCTAATGCTTATCCTTATTTTCCGAATTATCATAGTAATAACGAATCAGAAAAATTGATTTATGAACATCATTATTATGATGATGAACGAGCATTGGCCCAAGAAAGAAAAAAAGGAATTTTTAGAAGTAAACATGCCATCCTAGGCATTAGCTTACCTAGTATTGAGTTGTCTGGTAATTATGGGCGTTTTTTTCTAAGAAGCGATTCCTATGATGCTAAATGGATAGAAAAGGAAAAAAAGATTACTCCTTACCATACCCCTGGATTAGTCATTAATGGATGGAATAGTACCGTAGAAAATGATGTACTTAATAAGTTAGATTCTTTAGAATCTAGTCAAAAAATTCCTCTTTTAAAAGAAAAAGCTAGTTTAAGGAAGAAATTAAAAGCTAAAGAAATTACGTCGGTACAAGCAGGAATAATAGAGGATAATGGGACACTGAAAGTCGATGACCTTTATTGGAAAGAAAAGGAGGATAGCATTCGACGAGTATGGTGGGCTAAAAAAATGGACTATAATATAGACAGGATGGAAAAATTGAATAGTAGTCTGCTGGAGTTGGCGACTATTCAAATAGATGATATTGATTTTAAAGATAGTTGCGATTGTAAAATGTACATTCATCCAAATATGGGGGAGAAGGGATTGCGTTGCTATTTTCCTATGACATCATTGGAAGAAGGACCACATCTCTTACATTTGAAACGGAAATATTATTCCGAAAAAAGAAATGGGGACTTAGAAGCCTCTTATAACGATTATTACATCCCCTTCTATAAAATTAACAAAGATTTCTGATAACACTTCCAAGCAATTTTTTAAACTAAACACTTGGACTAAACCAACTTTTTATGAAAAACGATACTATTAAATTTGGCCTAATGTATGCGGCTGCCTCTAGTCTTGTCATTTTATTGACCTATTTCGTGGACCCTAAAGCTATCTCAAGATTTATGCATTGGAGTACTGCCCTACATTTTGCGGCTATGCTAGGATTAATGTACATGGCTGCTAAGACCGCTAAAGAAAAGAAAGGAGGATTTATTCCATTTGGAGAGGCATTAGTTCCTAGCCTTGGCACATTTGCTATCGGTAGTCTACTTGGAGGAATGGGGCTTTTTTTCTATCTATTAGTTAATTATTTCGACCCTAGTTTACAACCAATTATGGAAGAAGGGGCTAAAGAAATGTCAGAAAGCATGCTTGATGCGATGGGGCTTTCAGAAGAACAAAAATTGCAGCAAATGGAAATAATGGAGGAGCAACAAAGTGGGATGAGCCCCTTTGGTCTTAAAACCTTAATATTAGGCTGGTTGATGAACTTATTTGTTATGGGCTTACCGATTAGTGCGATTATCGCCGCCATCATCAAAAAGAAAGAACCAATGCCTATTGTCTAATATTTTAGTTAAGTCATCTAAATAATACAACTATCTAACCTCAAAACCATTATACTTATTAATCCGACAACACATAAGTACTTACAGTGCCTAAAAACCTTGTGAGTACTTAATTTCTATTACTCTATAAATCGCCCGAAGATGAAGCAATTGCTATTACTACTATCTCTTTTTTGTACACAATTCCTGTATAGCCAATCCATTGACGAACGTTTACAAACGCACCAAGAAGCTTACCCTTTAGAAAAAATTTACATTAGTCACAATCAACCTTATTACGCCTCAGGGGACACCCTTTATGGTAAAGTGTTTGTGGTTAATGGACGGAACCACCAATATTTTGATGGCACGCCCATCGTGTATGTAGATTGGTTATCGGAGAGTGGGACGGTACTAGAATCACTTGTCCTTAAAATAAAAGAAGGAATGGCTAATCTATCCATTCCGCTCAATAGAGACTATGGGGAAGGTCGTTTTTTGCTAAGAGCTTATACTCAATACCAAAAGAATTTTGACGAACATTTTATTTTTCAAAAAGAAATAAAAGTGATAGGGGAAACACCATTAGAAGAGAAAAGTGGAGAAGGCGATAAAACCAATTATAGTGTTCAATTTTTTCCTGAAGGTGGACAGTTAGTCACCAATTTAGCATCTGCCTTGGCCTTTAAAGCAACTAATGGACGGGGAGAACCGATTGATATTACAGGCGCTATTGTCAATAAAAAACAAGAACCAGTTGCTCAGTTTAAATCTTTTAATGAAGGAATTGGCGTGGTTAGTTTTCAACCACTGGCAGGCGAGAAATATCAAGCCAAAGTCAATTGGAATGGTTTAATTCGTTATTTTGATTTACCCCAAATATTAAAAGAAGGGTTTGTGCTAAAAATAAGTAATCGAAAGGCGGATAAGATAAGTCTACAAATCGGTACGACGACCAAAAATGGGTTGAAGAACTGCACATTGGTCGGACATATACGTGGGCAACCTTTTCTAAGTCAGTCTTTTAGTGAAGGGAATGCGCAGAAATTAATAGTAGATAAAAATCAAATTCCATCTGGTGTTTTGCATTTTACGGTTTTTGATAGTGAAGAACGTCCTGTATGTGAACGCTTAGTGTATAATAGCAACTTAACAGAAAATGTAGCACTTAAGATAGATTTACCAAAAAAACAATATGGCTTAAAAGAACAAGTAAATGCAACGGTATCTGGAATGGTGGGTGATAAGGCAATTAAAGGAGATATGACGGTTACGGTGTATAATAAAGAAATTTTTTCAGGAGGAACAGCAGTGACAAATATTAAAAATTATTTATTACTTCAATCAGATTTAAGAGGCCGAATTAATAATATCAATCAATATTTTGAAAAAGAGGATACTAAAAGCCGAACGCTCTTAGATTATGTCCTATTGACGCACGGTTGGCGGCGATTCAATTGGCAAGATGTATTGGCAGCAAAGCCAACTCCTATCATTTTTCCAACAGAACAAAGTATTTCTTTTGCAGGAAAAATAATGAAAGATAATAATCGAGATACTCCCGTTAAAGGAGATGTGTATTTGAGCATTATGGATGCCAATAATTTTACGTCTACCAATTTGACCACTGACGAAGATGGGTTATTTTATTTTAAAGGATTAGATATACCTGCACCAACCGAAGTCTTATTTCAAGGAAATATACATAATGCCAAAAAGAAAAAGAAGCAAAAGGATGGCGAGGCGAGGAGAACAGGTAGCAAGTATGTTAAATTCGAACTTTTAAATTTGCATGATATAGATTTTAAAGATAGCATTTCACTAAAAGGAATTCCTTATAATAAAGCAGAACAAAAACTATTTGCCACGGAGGTCAATCGAATTCGAAAAGTAGATACTATTTATCATCCTGAGTGGTCGATTGATTTGGATGCCGTGACGGTGAAGGCAACAAGACTGGCAGAAAGTCAGAAAAAAGAAGCGGATACCAAAAAGAAATTTAAGGATAGAGGTTTATTTTATTCTGCTAGTTCTCAAAAAATTTACATGGATGATTTAACGGCAGGTGGGGCCATTTACTTAGATGTTTATGAAGTGATTAGAAATAGGGTAGGGGGCGCTCAGATTATAGGGACGGATGAAGGGAGGGAAGTATTACTTAGAGCACAAAGTTCGTTGCAAAATCCAACTTATGCGACGATAGAATTAGATGGTACGCTTATTTCTGCAGGTACGGCTGCTTCTATAGATCCCTCTAATATTGAGATGATTGATGTAAAAAGGGGGTTAAGTGCTACTGCTGTTTATGGAGAAGCTGGAAATGGAGGAGTTATTACCATTATTACCAAAGACCCTGCTGCTAATGTTAGAAATATAAAAACCCCTGGTGTGTTGACGATTGAACATCCTGGTTACCACCAAGCGAGAACCTTTTATGTACCAGATTATGAAAACGATAATTTTGCTCGTCAAAAGCCAGATTACCGAACTACTTTATATTGGAATGCAAATGCGAAGTTAACAGAAAAACCTTTGCCGCTACAATTTTATACAGGCGATAAATTATCTGAATTTTTGATTTTTGTTGAAGGGATTACAGCGGATGGGATGCCTTTTGTAGGACAGGAGGTGATACAGGTTGGGCAATAATAATTAGTCTGACAGTATAGAGCGTTAGATAAAAAATAGATATTAAAAAAGATTTATAAGTCTTTGACGGTTAATCACTATTGTTACGATGTTGCCTTGTTGCGATGTTGCCTTGTTCTATCGACAACAAGGCAACATCGCAACATCGCAACAAGGCAACCTACTCTTTAAAACCAAATTTTTATAAAAAAGAAAAAATATTTTTGGTTTTATGGTGACATTGTTTTACCTTTGAATGAGATATTATAAATTTACTACTTATAAAGTAGTTTCAAATCGTAACATTCCATCCTTCCTCGTATAATAACAAATGGAAACGAAATCAAATTAAGATTTCCTACCTAAACATTACCCCTACTTGATAATTAAATCTATTTTTTTAGATAAATTATCAAAATTCTCATCGTAAAATGTGTGGATGACAACTATTGTTTTTTACACAACCCTACTTTTTTGCAATAAGACTACCTAAAAACATTATTGGAACTTTTGTATCCTCTAGCTACTGCTTTTCTTTAAAAAAAGGAATGGTTAATGGATGAAACCTAGATACTTGACAGCTTCTATGGATGAATTCTGACGTTACCAAATTGATAAAACGATATGGTAACTTGGAGAACAGCTATATTTTAACGGTCAATTATTGGAGTATTGAATCATCAGTTATTGGACAAAATATATTTTAAAAGACACTATAAGCCATGTTTGCTTATAGCATTATCTTTTATTGTTTAAATAACAATAAAAAAACTATTGTTTATAACCTATTTATGGCTTAATAATATTAAAAATTATTAAGCTGAGGGCTGATGTTTCCGTTATTCGGAAACATCACTTTAGCCCATAAAAAATAAGCTGATTAAAAAATGATGATAAG
>JAFMDF010000571.1 GCA_017857395.1 Bacteroidota bacterium
ATATTATTTTGATAATATTTTATTTTATTAACTAATTTTGGGCGAACCTAGCGTATTAGAGCTTCCAGTCCTTTATTATCCCCATTAGCTGTACCTAATTCTATTGGAAAATAGGCTACGAGTTCATTTTCTACACAATTCAACTGGCAGATGGCATTTTCTTGTATTTGACTTTGGGTTCTAGTAACATTCCAAATTCTAAATTCATCAATAGAAAAATTGAGTGGGTCATTAATAAATCCAATATAAAGCGGCTCTCCCGATTGATTGGTAGTATAAGTTTCCGTATTCGTTCCGAATAACTCGCCGTCGATATATAATTTTTTTTCATTACCTCCACTTCCTGTCAGCGCATAATGATGCCATTCT
The DNA here is from genome assembly GCA_017857395.1 of Bacteroidota bacterium. Taxonomy (GTDB): domain Bacteria; phylum Bacteroidota; class Bacteroidia; order Chitinophagales; family Saprospiraceae; genus JAFMDF01. The sequence goes on from JAFMDF010000571.1 coordinate 370, forward strand.
CCATCATTTTTAAAACCATTATTAAAGGTAATATCATCACCCCAAGTCACGAATTGCAAATTCGACCCATCAATGATGTCAATTCCATAGGCCTCTGATTTACGAATTAAATATTTTCGTCCGCTAACATTGCTATTGGATTTTGCCCAAAATTCCCAAGTGAAATTATTTCCTAAGTTGAGGGCAACAGAATGGTTAATAGCTACATAATCGTCCACCCCATCCAAATTTAAACCATTACTGCTAACACTACTTAATGCAAGTGGAATCTGAGAGCTGATGATAATAGGATCAGAATGAAAAGAATTACAAGTTCCGTTTTCAAAACGAGCCGTATAGCTGCCTGTTTCGGTGATATTGATATTGGAACTGGTAACCCCTTGCAGCAATTGATAATCTTTATACCAAGCAATTTGATAACCAACTGGCGGAGAATTGATAGTAATGTTTTGAATTTCTCCACAACCACTTCTAGTTAAAATTGGATAAGCTGGTGGGCAGCATAAATCAGCATTTGGGTGATTGTATAGGTTGCTTTCCCACATTCCCCATCCATAAGCAGAGGCTCGAATTTTTCCAGTACAGGGAACAATATGCATTCCGCCCCTCATGGAAGTCTTAGGTAAACCATCGTTAAATAGTATCCAATCGGGTAAGGTGTTATCCTTATACCAAACATTGCCATAATTTGAAGAGACATACATCCCTCCATTATCCGATTGATAAGCAAATCCATGAAATCCACCTAACCCTCCACTTACATCTGTCCAAGTTTCTCCTCCATCATTAGATTCAGATAATCCACCACCCCATATAAATAGATGCTGCCCATCATTAGGGTCAATAAAAATTTCTCCTCTTGGTTTATTAAATAAAGTATCCCAAGTAATCCCTCCATCGATAGAACGGTAGATTTTTTCAGTATTCGAACCTAAATACATCGTTTCAGGTACATCACTTGATACACGAAGTACCGCATAATTCGGGAAATCCAGATTGCCATTTGTTAAATTAGTCCAAGTGGCTCCAAAATCTTCTGATTTCCATATATCCTCATGTACTGCATAGACCCATTGGGTCAAAACAGGATGATTCTCCACTCTTGTAAAAAAATTTGCCGTTTGACCAGATTCTAAAACATTAAAATCACCAATGTATCCCGTACCTACTTTCCAAGTAGACATAACCCCTACTTGAAGTGATTGGTAAATCATACTTGGATCTCTTTTATTGACTTTACATTCCGTGCCATCTCCTGAAAAAGTTTGGTCCCATACGCCATTATGAAGCAGGAATGTGCCATTATCATAATTTCCTCCGCAAAATGTTTCCCCATCTAAAGAGCTATCTGTATAAAAGAAATTAGTTACAGCTAAACCATTATTTTTTCTTTCAAAAACCTGATTTTGTGATTGTTCTTTCCAAACCCCTCCATCATTGACATCCCAATATCTTTTAGTTACTGGATTCCAATCCCCTGGTGGGTGGTCGCCATGAACAGAAGAAATGGGATTTACCCAAGAAGCACCACCATCTTTGCTGTGCAGCATCCAAACTCCAGATAATACAATTTCATCTTCATTATATGGCGATACTGCTATTTTATCAGGAAGACAATACAAGCAAAAATCTGTAATTTCTCCAAGGGTTAAATCTATAAAACTACCATTAATATCTCTTGTGGGGACGTTGAAATCTTGAACAAGAGAAAAGGTTTCTCCATTATCTACGGAGCGTAGTAAACCTTGCTGGTCAAAGGCGATATTTTCATTAAAGCCCGTAAAGTAGTAAAGATGATTAGGCTGGGCAGCAGTAGTAGCAATACCGCCATATTTTGTTAAACCAGGGTTAGTTACATCGACTGTTTTTTCGATCCAATTCAAACCTCCATCGGTAGATTTAAATAGGTGGTCACCATCTTCTCTATCTTCTAGCATATAAACTACAGAAGAATTATCAGGCTTTAGGGCAAAATCAGAGGAATTGGGCGCAATTTCTGTCCAAGTTGGATTGGCGGTAAGTGCATTGGTCGTTTTCCACAAGCCTGAGCCTACATATTGAAAACTTTGTAAATAAATTATATTAGCATCATTTGGGTCAAGCTTTATTTTAAACATGCTTCCTGCAAGATTAGTACTAATATCTACCCAAGTTTGCCCACCGTCATAAGAACGTTTTAATCCAGTTGCCCCAACATGTGATCCTTGATAAGCAAACATGGTATCAGGATGATTCTGGTCAATAGCCAAAACTGATACACCGGGTTTAAGCCAATCTTCATCTTGATGAGCCCAATTATCCCCTCCGTCTATTGTTTTCCATAAGCCACTAGTTGGGGAGCCTACCCAAGCAATATTAGAATCAAGTGGATTAAAAGTAATATGTTGGGCTCTTCCAATGCCACCACCTTTGGCATCAAATGCTGGTGTTTTAGTAGGTCCTAATAAAGTCCAATTAGCTGTAGAACTACCTGAATTTAAACTAGTCGTTTTTTTGTCATAGGCATCCATCAATTGGAGTTGTTTTTCACGATCATAATCTTCTAGATAATAATTAGGAACCGTTTCCTCCGCCTTATCTTCTTTCTCAATCCAGTCTTCTAAATCTGGATACAGGAATGTTAAGTATTTTTTGTAATTAGGGATCTCTTTCTTCTTTTTACCTCTAGTCTGAGCTTCGAAGGCCTCTTTTATTTCTTTCTTCGAACAAGTAACATCTGCCAATAATTCTCGCCAATCAACTAATAAAGCTTGGTTAATCGGCAAGCTATCTTGAGATAGATCTTCGATATCAGGATGTTCTTCCGAATTACCAGTAAATGCATTATTTTGTGCGATTATAGCAACTCCAATAATTAGGGTAAATAATAGGCTGAAAAAAAGTCTTAATTGTAGGTTGAGGTTTTTCATATTCTATACTTTAAAATTAGTTATATATAATTTTTCATATCCGATAAATGGCTACATTTTTTGAATCTATATAGCGATAGCCTTATCAGTTCCAAAACTTTTCTACCCTACACTTTTTTCTGAGT
>JAFMDF010000207.1 GCA_017857395.1 Bacteroidota bacterium
TTTCAACTTTTATCAGTTGATTACATATTATGAAAACGACTTTTCGTTCGCCCTATAGTCTAGATATACTTAAAACAGGGCGGCTGTGGAAAACAGTCGCCCTGTAATATTTACTCCAAAAATCCTTCATTATCCAACCAATCTCCAAATCGTTCAATCCATTGGTCAGCAGGTAAGTTTTGTTTCCGCATGCCGAAGCCATGACCGCCTTTAGCATACATGTGTAATTCTGCACTTTTTCCCGCCTTTAACCAAGCAGTATATAACTTCACACTAGCTGGTGCTAAATTTAGAGGGTCGTCAGAGGCACAAACGATAAAAATTGGTGGCGCATCTGCTGGCGTAGTGCTTTGAGGAATAACGTCCATCCATGCATAGACTGGTACAATAAAATTAGGCTTATTCGCAGGAACATAATTAAAAGTTGCCCCCATAGTTACCGCTCCGCCAGCAGAGAAACCCATAATTCCAATTTTATTGGGGTCTATCTCATACTTTTCCGCAGCTTCTCTCACATATTGAATGGCATTTAAACCATCACTAATCCCTAAAGGCAACACATTTCCTGCTTTTAGTAGTACTCGTTCGCCATCATCATTCAATTCTTTTGTGGCATCTTCTCCTGTTGGTACTAAGCGATATTTTAGCACAAAAGCAGTCACGCCTCGTTCCGCCAACCATTTTGCGACTTGATTCCCTTCACTTTCGATAGACAAAGCATACATGCCGCCACCAGGACAAATAACGACCGCAGCTCCTGTTTTTTTTTCTCGGCTTGGTTGAAAAACCTGCATGGTGGGTTTAATGACATTTGTAACGACCTCTGTTTGCCAAATTTCAGAAAAGTATTCCTTTTCTTTTTTGTTCCATTTTATAGATTCGTCCGTTTCTGTAACAGGTAAATTTATTGTTTCTTGAGCCATCAAAGGTATAACGAAAACAGTAAAAAGGAAAAATAGGGAAAATCGTTGCATAGCATTTTATTTTTGATTAAAAAATCAAAGTTAAAAATACTTCTCAGGATTTACAGGCTTTCCATCTTTTAACACTTCATAATGTAAATGTGGGGCAGTTGACAATCCAGAACTCCCTACCCTGCCTATTAAATCTCCTTTCTTCACTTCTGTTCCTGTTTTTACTTCAAATACCGATAATTGGGAATATAAAGTTTGGTAGGTATTATCATGTTTCAGCACTATCATTTTTCCATATTTGTTATGGGTAACTGCCTTTTCTACCACACCATCAGCAGTGGCAAAAATGGGCGTTCCAGTACTCGCTTTTAAGTCGATTCCTCTGTGCATTTTCTTTTCCTTAAAAATAGGATGAAATCGCATACCAAAACCACTTGTGATTTTTAATTTTTCATTTAGTGGAGAACGGCTTGGTGGGTCAAATTGATGCACAAAAACGGGACTTGGCACAGCGCCTTTTTTTTGATTACTAAGATTTGGCAAGTCATTTTGAAAAACATGATCCGAAGCGGCTACCGAAGCTTCTACGTCCATGAATATGGAATGATCAACATACTCTTTTTCATCGGGTAAAATCGGCGTATAATAAATAAACAATCCAAATAATAATAAGGCAGCACCCGCTGCCATTAATCTGCTTACTTTTTTCATAGATGTAGATTTATAGGCTAATAAAGTTATAGTTTCTGCTTCAATCGCAGTCAAATGCTTTTCTTCCATTGCTCCAAATACATAGTGAATGGCTTCAACAAAAGGATAGCCTTTTTCCATTTCTGCTTCTACCAAGCAAAATGGTCTACCATTTCTGCTTCCAAAGGCTGATAGGATAAGCCAGTTGCCTTTAATTTTTCAATAATAAAGTCTAGTTGATTATCGGATAAAATCATTTTTATTTTTTTGACTTAATTTAAGTAAAATGGAAAAACTGGTAGTGAAGCCTTTAGGCTTTCCTACCAGTTACTCCACGCCTAAAAGCCCCTGCATCATTCCAAAAAAAGCAGTAATCTCTTCAATTTTAGAAACAGTTGCTTCATCGCCTTTAGGAGTCAACAAATAATATTTCCTAACTCGTTTGCCAATAAAAATTTTATCAGTCACCACTAAACCATCCGCCTCTAGTTTATGTAAGGTTGGGTAGAGTGCGCCTTCCCGCAATTCTAATTGTCCATCAGTTAATTCTTTTACCTTTTGCGTAATTTCATAACCGTACATCCGACCATTATCCGCTAATTGTTTGAGGATAATAGTTTTTAAAGTGCCTTTTAATAGTTCTTTTGAATACATAGGACAAAGATACATCAAAGTCTGATGCATTAATAAATAATATCTAATTTTTTTTAATTTATTTTGAAAATCAAATAGATTTAGCGATTTTACGCCTCGTTTCAAGTTAAAACAAGTAAAAATTTTAAGTAACTCGAATAAAAATCGAGATTTTTTTTGCTAAAAAAATAAAGGATGCTAAATTCAAAAATTGCAGGAATCGGTCATTATGTACCAAAAAAAGTGGTCACCAATAATGATTTAACCAAAGTAATGGATACTTCTGATGAATGGATCCAAGAAAGAACAGGAATTAAAGAACGACGATATGCGGAGAAACATAAGGAAACTACCGCCACCATGGGGGCAGCAGCGGCTCGCATTGCCATAGAGCGAGCAGGAATTACACCAGAGGAAGTAGACTTTATTGTTTTTGCAACTTTAAGCCCAGATTATTACTTTCCAGGCAGTGGCGTTTTAATGCAAAGAGAATTAGGCATTACCAAAACAGAAATTGGCGCTTTAGATATTAGGAATCAGTGTTCAGGTTTTATTTATGGTTTGTCTATTGCTGACCAATTTGTTAAAACAGGCATGTATAAAAATGTTTTAGTAGTTGGGTCAGAGATGCACTCCATGGGGCTTGATTTTAGTACGAAGGGCAGAAATGTAACAGTAATCTTTGGAGATGGTGCAGGTGCTGCGTTGATTCAACCAACGGAAGAAGTAGGAAAAGGTATTCTAACTACAAAGTTACATTCTGATGGAACGTATGCAGAAAAATTAGCTTTCATTAGCCCTGGTTCTCATGGAGGTTATCATGCAGATAAATTAGGTTTAGAAGATAGGTTTGGCTTTGATAAAGATGTAGAGTTCGGAGAAATTTTCGCTACTCAAAAGATGCTAGATGACGGGCAATTATATCCAGAAATGGAAGGCCAATTCGTATTTAAATTAGCGGTCACTAAATTCCCTGAAGTAATCCATGAAGCATTAACTGCCGTTAATTTAAAATCAGATGCTATTGATATGCTTATCCCACATCAAGCCAATTTAAGGATTAGTCAGTTTGTGGCAAAACGAATGGGTTTGAGTCAAGATAAGGTGTATAACAATATTCAAAAGTATGGTAATACGACTGCAGCCTCTATTCCTATCGCCTTATGTGAAGCATGGGAAACGGGTAAGATTAAGGAAGGAGATTTGGTTTGTTTGGCTGCTTTTGGAAGTGGATTTACTTGGGGCAGTGCTTTAATTAGATGGTAGATTAATCAATATTAAAAATTTCCAACGTTCATTTACCTGCTAAAATATTAATAGGAAGCTCCTTTAACACGTTTTTATTTTCCTGTAACAAAAAGAAAACTTGTTAAATTATTATATTATTTTAGCTGGTTATCAAAAAATTATAAATAATAAAAGATAAAATATCATTAAATTCATATCAAATACTGTAAAATTGAGAAGCATCATATATTATTATTTTTAATAAAAAAGATTATATGACGTCTTTTTTTAGCAATTTTTTATCAAAAGATAAAATTTTAGGTAAAAAAGGAAAAAAAATAGGGTTAGCTTTTTGATATTTATTAAATATTCGTAACTTTATGCCAAGAATATGGTTTACTACTATGAGTAAACGGTTTTATTTCAGTTAAACTTAAAATAGTTTATACTATGGGAAACAGTAATAACGAAGGTAACAAAAGTTTGGATGATGTCAAAAAAGAGTTCCAAACACTGAGTGACAATGAATTGGACCGCTATAAAGGAGGCAAAAAAGCCTCTAACAAGTGGAACATGAGTTTAGGTGGGCCAACCCCACAATAAACAAATTTCACTCTTTTCAGTACAGAAACGGGCTGCATTTTCTAATGCAGCCCGTTTCTGTTTTTACCAAGCACCTAACTAAGACAACTTTTATCCCAAAACTACGTTCAACGCTTATAAAAAATTTAGAGACTCATAAACAATTTAGGCTTAAAATTAGATGGCAGCATTAAATTCACTCTTTGATTACTTCTCTCCAATTCTTGACTTAGATGAATTGGAAAAACAATTACTTACTACTCGACGCCCTGAGTTAAAGGCTAATATTATTGATGACCTTACAAGTGTTTATTCCTACACAAGTATCCAGCGCGCAAAAATACTCTTAAAAGAACAATTTTCACTACTCAAGCGAAAGCCTAATGCTGACCAAGAACTTAATTTCCATCTAAATTCTGCTTTCATTGAAAACCAATTTTATAATTATCCACTAGCCGAAACCCACCTTAAAAAGGCAATGGTCATTATAGAAGAACAAGGTGATTTAAAAAGACAAGCGGAGATTTATATTGACTACGCAGGTATTTGTATTAATTTAGAAAAATTAGAAGATACCTTATCTTTCTTAGAAAAAGCAGAAAAACATTTAGAAGCCTACCCCGACCCTATTTTAAGTGCTCGAATAATAGCCCGAAAAGGATCCATCAACTTATATTATGGGGAATATGATGAATATACCAAGGCGGTTGAATTATTATTAAAAGCAGAACAAGCCGTCAATAATGCTTCCCAAAATTTAACCTTAAAAGATTACTATTTCCTAACCCTAATCCATAGTGGTCTTGGGCATATTTATACCCGTTTAAATGATTTAGAAAAATCTGTAAAAAACTATAATCGAGTATTAGAAATTTGTGAGATTACAGGCATGAAAACCCGATTAAGTTATCATTATGTCAATATTGGAAAATGTTATATTGGTTTAGATGAGATTGATAGTGCCGATAAATCGTTTAGACAAGCGATACAGATTAAAGACATGATTAGCTATGAATCTCAGGCTAGTGCTTATGGAAATTTAGGGTATTGCTATTATTTAAGAGACAATTATGACGAGGCTTTAAAAATGTATGACCGTGCAGAATACATTTATAAAACCAAAGTGGAACGAAATGCTAAGAATTTCTCAGTTATCGAAGTTTGGAAAGCCAAACTATACATGGCTCAAAACAAACGAGCCTTAGCGGAGAAACACTTCATTTCAGCTTATGATTTCGCCCAAATTGCCAAGGACTATCAGCAGTTATCAGAAATTGCCATGAGCATTGCTCAATTATATGCTAAAAATGGGGATTATAAAAATGCTTATGAATATCAAGTTTTTTATTCTCAGGTCAAAGAGCGAGACAATGAAAATATCCTCAATAAACGGGCTCTTGAATTAGAAGTAAAATATGAAGCGGAAAAACGAGCCCAGGAAGCAAAATTACTCCGATTGCAGGCAACAAGCCTCCAATTAAAAGCTTTACGAGCGCAAATGAATCCGCATTTTATGTATAATGCGTTGAATTCTATCCAAAATTATATCACCTCTAAAGAGGTAAAAGATGCTGCCAAATATTTAGCCAAATTTGCTAAATTAATGCGCCAAAGTTTAGATTATTCTGATTTAGAGATTATTTCCTTAGAAAAAGAAAAAGAATTTTTAGAAGATTATTTATTCATTAATCAAAAACTACGGTTTCGAGATAAATTACAATATAAAATTACTTTAGCGGAAGAAATAGAAGAGGATATTATCGGGGTACCGACAATGATTGTGCAACCTTATGTAGAAAATGCTATAGAACATGGCTTAAGAACGAAAGAAGGCGGTATGGTCAAAGTAGATTTTAGCCTAAAAGATGATTATACAATTCTTTGTACGGTAGAAGATAATGGAATTGGCAGAAAAAGGGCTAAAGAGATAAAAGAAAAAGAAAAAACTTACCTAACTCACCGATCAAAAGGGACGACTATTACGGAAGATAGACTTAGGCTTCTACACAATTCTCGTTTTATAGAAAAAGTATTTGTTTTTACTTCTGATTTAATGGATGAAACCTTAAGCGTTTCTAAAGGAACTAAAGTAGAAATACTAATTCCTATCAAAGAAATCCCCTTAAAGCAATCATAGTTTTTTGTCGCTATAAAGACTAATTACAAACTTTCTTTGCTTCTCTAATGCAACTATAATTTCCCAAACAGCACTAAATTTTTTAAGTATTTTAAGCGATAAGCTGGAAATCAATTCGGCTAAAAGCATAACTACTATTAAATTAATTGAGTGTGCTACAAATTAGTGGAAAATAAATATAATATGCCTATTTTCAAGGTGTTTCAATGACGCTATTGTTGTATGGTTCTATTGTTCACGAGGCGCTAACCATATAGCAATATAAGCATTGTCATATATAAAACCCACTCAATTGTAGCACACTCAATTTTTTTTTAATAATGTGCCGCATTTTGAAGGCTATTAAAGAATTTTTTTATAATAAACACTTTAGTTTTTTGAATATTTTTACCTTTGCGAAAAAATAACTCAATTTGAGGGTATTAAATTATCAATTTTATATTTAAAACCTCATCGAATCACTAGATTTATGAAGAAGAACCTGACGTTCGTATTTGCGTTTATCGCAATACTGTGTACTCCTACCTTTGTTATTGGCCAAATAAATCCGGCTGATTCCATTCAAGTAACTGCTAACTATAAAAATATACCCATACCTACTGTTTTGGGTCAAATAGCGCAAGATTTGAATGTAAAATTTTATTATCAAGCTGACGAATTACCGAAGCGAACCATTAATCGTAATTTCCAAAAAGCACCTTTAAGCGAGGTTTTAAGCGATTTGTTTCGAGAAACTAGCCTAGGTTACATGTTTTATCGTGATTATGCTATCATCATTGCGCCTCAAGGCGTGATTAATGAAAGTTTCTCGTCCAACTATTATCAAGCTTTAGAAGAAGCCCAAAATAGTACGGATAGTCGCAGTGATAAAAAGCGTAAAATCATTATTGGAAATGTTGGTCAAATGAATCCTTCTGGAAAAGCAATCGTCAAAGGAACCATAAAAGATGCACAATCAGAGGAGCTAATTATTGGTGCAACTATCTTTTTTGCAGAAATTAATTCTGGTTCTGCCTCTGACTTTGATGGTAATTTTGAAGCAGAAGTACCAGTTGGAGAATACGAAGTAACTGTTCAATATATTGGGTATGAAGATGTAAGAAAGAAGGTGGAAGTATATAGTGATGGAGAAATGTCTTTTGAGTTATTCAAATCAGCTATTAACTTAGAAGAAGTAATCGTTAGAGCGCAAGCAGCAGATGCAAATGTAGAGAATGTACAAATCGGTGTGACCTCCTTAGATATCAAGGACATTAAAAAATTACCTGCCCTATTTGGAGAGGCAGATGTTGTGAGGACTTTATTATTAAACCCAGGGGTAAGTACCGTTGGAGAGGGAGCGACAGGATTTAATGTTCGGGGAGGCTCTGTAGATCAAAACCTAGTTATCCAAGATGAAGGATTCATCTTTAATGCTTCTCACGCTTTAGGCTTTTTCAGTACGTTTAATCCAGATTTAATTAGAGGCGTTGATTTATACAAGGGAAATATTCCAGCTCAATATGGAGGTCGTTTAGCCTCTGTGTTAGATGTGCAAATGAGAGATGGTAATTTTGAACAATTTAAAATTAAGGGTGGTGCTGGACCAGTTTCCAGTAGAATTTCAGTAGAAGGTCCAGTCATTAACGGAAAAAGTTCTTTCTTAGCTGGCTTTCGGTCTACTTATGCCGATTGGTTATTAAATTTAATCAATGTAGAGGAAGTCAAAAAAAGTTCTGCTTTCTTTTATGATGCGAATTTAAGGTATACGCATCGAGCAAATGATAAAAACACCTTCATTCTATCTGGTTATGCTTCTTCTGATGACTTTACTTATAATGAAGAATTTGGTTTTAGTTACCAGACTTTAATGGGCCAATTTATTTATAATAGAACCGTCAGTGACCAAGCTTTTAATAAATTTTCACTGGTTGCCAGTTCTTACGAAAACACACAAACAGATTTAGGAGAACTAACTGGAGCAGCTTTAGATAATAAATTTTCTTACATTAAGTTAAAGGATAAATTTTCTTATTCTCCGCAGAAAGAATTAACCTTAGACATGGGAATTTCTGCAATATATTATATTACAGAACCTGGAGAAATCAACCCTAAAGGAGAATTATCCCAAGTAATTGCAAGTAGATTAGAACAAGAAAAAGGATTAGAATCTGCAGCTTTCTTGAATGCAACTTATGAAGTAACTTCTGCTATAGAAATTTCTGCTGGACTTAGATATGCCTTCTATAATTTCTTAGGGCCAAAGACAATTAACCAATATACCAATGATGATAATAGTAGTATTGAAAACTTGATTGGTTCAGAAGAATTGTCTGGTTCTATTGCTTCTTATAATAGTTTAGAACCTCGATTTTCTTTACGATACAGAATAGCCAAAGGGACTTCTTTCAAGGCTGGTTATAGTCGAACTGCCCAGTTCATTAATCAAATCTTTAACACGGATACCCCTACTCCTACCAGTCAATATCAACTAGCCACCAAATATATCCAACCACAACGGTCTCATAATGCCTCTGTTGGTTTCTTTAAAAATTTCAGTGACAACCTTTGGGAAACTTCAGCAGAAGTTTTTGCTAGAGATATTGACCAAACTTTTGATTATAAGGATTTTGCAGAATTGAATGTCAATCCATTCTTAGAAACAGAAATCATTAATGGGATTGGTAGAGCAAGAGGAGTAGAATTAAGTGTTAAAAAGAATAGAGGTACCGTTAGTGGCTTCTTAAGTTATACCTATTCTCGAACTGAGTTACAAATTGAAGGCATCAACAAGGGAGATTGGTATCCAAGTAATTTTGATAAACCACATGATTTATCGTTGGTTTTAAATTATAATCCGAATCAACGACATACGGTTACCGCAAGTTTCAACTATGGTTCCGGGCGTCCTGCAACCCCACCTTTAGGAAATTACGAAACAGAAAGAGGATTAATTGTGCCTATTTATTCGGAAAGAAATCAAGTAAGAATTCCTGCTTATCACCGTTTAGATTTAGCATATACGATTGGTAGAAGTTACAAAAAAACGAACAAATTTAAGACGAGTTGGACCCTCTCTGTTTATAATGTTTATGGTCGAAAAAATGCCTTTTCTGTATTTTATACGCAAGCGGCATTCCAGCGACCACAAGCTAATAAGTTAGCTATTTTGGGTTCTGCTTTCCCTGCATTAACCTTTAATTTAGAGATTTTATAGTACGGGAAATTTCAGTTTCTTAAAAAATTAGACCTTTCAGTGTAAGTTTTGGATTAAGCTGGCTTAATCGTTTCAAAATTTGCGCTTAATAAAACTAATACAAAAAATTTGAATGAAAATTGCTTGCAAAATATTGGCAACATTTATACATTCAAAAGTAAAAATTAATTCAATGAAAGTATCAAAATTAATAGGACGTTGTACCCTCTTAGCCATCTTCTCTATAGGATTATTTGGGTTATCTAGTTGTTTAGACGAAATAGATTTCTCTAGTGCAGAAACTATTGATGCAGCCATTGCCATTCAAGGCAAGGTAGTTAAATCCAACCCTTCTTATATCTCTGTAACCATTAGAGGGGTCTTTAATTTTCAAGATGTTCCTAGGTTATTAGATGCGAGACTCGTAACGGTTGAAGATGAAAGTGGAAATACGGTAGAATTACCTACTGGAGCGGACGGAGTTTTTTACTTAGAAGTGCCTGACAATGACCCTAATTTCAAGATTGATTACGGCAAATCTTATAAAGTAAACGTTGCCACTTTCGATAATAGAAATTATTCTTCCGAACTGGAAGAGTTATTACCTGCCCCGTCGGTGGAAGATTTAACGGTAGCTAAAACACAAATTGAAACTGTAGATGCTAACGGAAACACCAAATTATTCGACCAATTAACGTATGCAGTCAGTACGCCACTTAAACCGATTAATTCCTCAGAAAATGCTCGATTATTATGGGAATTTATCTCTACCTATCAATTTAGGGACTCTCCAGAATCTTATGGAGCTAGAGCGTGTAGGCCAACTGCAATCGAAAGTATGGCTAAAACCTGTTACATCACTTCTTCTCCTCAGACCAATTATATTACGCTAAATGGACAAGAATTAAGCGTCGATAGAATTGATAACTTCGAAGTATTAAATACAGGTATTAGTTCTATTTATTCACAAGGATATTATCTAACTGTTTCTCAACAATCTCTAAGTTCAACCGCTTACGATTATTGGGCACAAGTCGGGAATGTCGTCGCTAGAACAGGAGACCTCTTCCAAGCACCTGCTGGAAAAGTAATTACTAATCTCGTCAATGTAGATGATCCTAAAGAAGATATTTTTGGTTATTTCTATGCCACAGAAGAAACAGTTAGAAGAGTATATGTTAGTCCTGAACTAGCAGATAATCCGCTACTACCCTGCCCTGCTCCTCCGAGTGAAGGAGGACAAGCACCTAATGACTGTTGCAATTGTTCTTCTGTAACTAATTCAAGTACGGTTAGACCTGTCTGGTGGATTAATTAGCAGTGTAATTTGTATTGCCATGTTGCATTGTTAGAACATAAAAATATCGCAATATCGCAATGCTTAATTTTAGCAAAAATATACTAAAAAAATAATATGATTACTTCATTTCGCATAGTCAAAAATATTTTATCTTTATTCTTGGTAGTGGCATTTTCCGTCACCGCTATAGCCAATACGGCTACAGATAAATGTGTAGTGCACCTCGACAAATCTTTTTATGTGACTGGGGAGATTGTCTGGTATCAACTATATTTAACCCAAGCTTTTAAAGCTAAACCCGTAGCCATTCGTGCGACTGTGTTAGATGCCAATGGTTTGGTACAACACAGTTCTTTTTTAAAAACGACTGGCGGTACAGCTATAGATGGTTATTACAAAATACCTTTTAACTTAAAATCAGGGAATTACTTACTACAATTTTCTGGAATTAATAAAGCCAATAAGCAAACTGTATTATTGGTAGAAACACAGTTGCCTATTTATAACGATTTAGAAGGAATCGCCAAAACAGTAAATAATAAAAACAATTTAGAGCAACCTGTTATCAAGACGGACAATGAATTAAATATTTCTATTCAGCTTCCTAAGAATACCTTTAATCCTCGAGAAAAAGTAGCGCCAACTATTACCGTAAAAAACAAAGCGGGCAATACTGTTGCTGCTAATATATCTGTCTCTGTAGTGGATTGGGATTTGGTCGGAGACGATTTAATGAATGCAGGCAATATGCGAAGTGGAGCAGCTGTAAATCCACAAGTTACCAGCATCATTAGCGATAAACTTTATTTAAAAGGGGTAGCTAAGCAAGATAAGGGAAGTGCGCATGCAGGTAAAGTATTAGGTGCTTATTCTCGGACAGAGGATAAAGTTTTGTATACTCGAACTAATGAAAATGGCGAATTTTATTTAGCCATTCCTGAATTTTATGGCGATAGAGGTTTCCAAATTCTTGGACAACAAGAAGATTATGAACAAATCAGAATTACTGAAGAAAATCAATTAGCCATTAACCGCTTACAAGCTTTACCTACCAATGATAGAATTGCGACTTACTTAGGCTTAAGTCGCCAACGTAAGAAAATTTTTCAACGATATAGTTCAGTAGAAAGCAATCTGGTAACCGAAAAGTATACCACTACTAGAAAAACCATCAAACCTGATGTTTCTTTTATCACGAAAGAATATGAAGATTTTGAATTTATGTCTATTTTCTTCAAGGAAAATTTAACCCCTCTACGATTCGAATTACAGGATAGTACCTATATCGCCAAAATGTATAATCCTAAAAATCAGTCTGCTTACGATAAATTCTTTAAAGGAAAACCATTAGTAATTGTGGATGATATTGTGACTAGAAATGGAGATTTCTTGGCAAGAATGCGAATGACAGATGTCGAAAAAGTGGAATTATTCTACGATTTAAAAAAATTGAATAAGCAGTATAAATTATTCGGTTCTAATGGGGTAACGAAAATTACCACTTATGACAAAATCGAAAGTTTACCGGTGTTTGAAGCTAATAATGTGATTACCGTTAATGGTGTGCAGAAAGAAGCGGCATTTCCTGCTTTTGATCCTGCTCAAATTAATAATAATCGTTTCCAACCTTTCTTTAGACCACAAGTTTATTGGAATGCTGATTTAACGACCAAAAAAGATGGCAAAGCTAGCTTTGGTTATTTCCAAACGGATGACCGTAGTACTTTCCAGATAAGAGTCGTGGCACAAAGTGAGGATGGTTCTATTGGATATCAAACGATTAATTACACAGTGAAATAAATTGGTTCCTGATGGAATCAAAAAAGCCCTTGGGATGATATTCATTTCAAGGGCTTTTTTGTTTGGTAATAAGGACTCCCTTTTATTTTTTTGCAATTAACAGTTGCCTAAGAATTCGTTGGCATAGATTAAATTTGATACCCCATTCTCTCTGACACCTGAATAGTTGCAAGATATTTCAATAAAAATCAGCTAATTAGATGGTTAGTTCTGGCTCAAAATGATTTGGGTGGGCAACAAGTTCTCCGTAAATTAATTGTCCTAACGAGACAAGCTGCCAGTCACTTTATTCGCTCTATTCGCCTACAAGAAGCCAAAAAACTATCAGAAACAAACAATAAATCTATTACCGACATTTGCCTTTGATATTGGTTTTAAAGAAGTCTCTTATTTTTCTAGAGTGTTTATTGCTTACTTTGGCTACACTCCTTCTTTCCTTAGTAAATAACTTATAATCAATTATTTGTATCTTTAGATGTGACATTAGTATAAATGTCTCTTCTTTAATTTGCAACATTAGTGTAAACGATAGTAACATTAGTGTAAACTTTGCTTGCGCTAAAAACCCACCTTTGTAGTATTCTAATTATTAACCCAAAAAAAGGAGGTAGCTAAATATTACCTTCTTTCTAAAATTTTATTTTCATGAAAAATTCCTTATTGTTAATGACCTTGACCTTTCTTGTTACCTTTTCTTTTTCTTGTAAGGAGGACGAAGAGCCAATTCTAGAAAAAACTTGTAGCGAAAAAGTAGATGCCTTAAAAATCAACCAACTACAAACAATCGGTAGTCATAATAGTTATCATCAACTACTAGATCCTACCATTATTCAATTATTAAGCAGTCCCCTTTTACCAGTCCCAGAAGAATTAAGCCCTAATAGTTTGGATTATGAACACTTGCCGCTTGAAGAGCAATTCAGTAATTATAATGTTCGATCCATTGAATTGGACCTCTATAATGACCCAATGGGTGGCACTTATGCGAATCGAAATCTTTTTGCTTTAGCGGGTTTGCCAACTGCTTCGGGCATCGCAGCATTAGATGAACCAGGCTTAAAAATTTTGCATATACCAGATGCAGATTTTAATACCAATTATAATACGTTCAAAGAAGCCTTGATGACTATCAGAGATTGGTCTAATGCAAATCCTACTCACTTGCCAATTACCGTATTGGTAGAACCCAAAGAAATCAACCCTGCGGATATTGTTCCTCAATTACCATTAACGCAGATTGAGTTTTTTGATAAGTCCGCCATAGATGGAATTGATGCAGAAATCAAAGAAATATTCGGTCAAGATTTAGCCAATGTCATTACGCCAGATAATGTGAGAGGCGATTTTGCCACTTTGAATGAAGCTGTCCTTCAGGATAACTGGCCATTATTGGCAGATAGCCGAGGAAAAATACTGTTTTTCTTGCTTTCTTCTTCTAATGAGTTGGAACTATACTTAGATGGACATGCAGGTTTGGAAGGTCGAGTGATGTTTTCCCGTTCTGCCGCTGGTGAACCAGAGAGTGCTATTTTATTGATAGATGATCCTATCACTAATTTGGCGGAAATTCAGCAAAGAGTTCAGGAAGGATATATCGTCCGAACTCGAGCAGATGCCGATACAGAAGAAGCACGTACAGGAGACATTTCTCGTAGAACAGCCGCTTTTGAAAGTGGTGCACAAATCATTTCTACCGACTACTATAAGCCAGATGCTCGGAATGCTACTAGTGAAGCATTTACAGATTATTCGGTTCAATTGCCTAATCAGGTCGTTGCGGTGGTTAATCCAATTAATGGCGCTGCGGAGGCAAGCGATTGTGAGGTGATTGAATAAATAGGAAGGAAGAAATCTTAAAACACAAAATTTATATAAGAGGAGAAGGTAGTAAATTACTGCCTTCACGCTCAAATTATATTTTTACAGCCAAAAAATAATGCAAGAAAACCAACCAAGCGCACCACAAGAAATTACGGATGCTTCAACCTCCTACAAATGGTATGTCCTATTTCTATTGACCATTGTCACGACCTTTGCCCATTTGGATAAGAACTTGATTATTATTTTACAGGAATCTATCAAAGCAGATTTAGCCCTGTCTGATACGCAATTGGGCTTGTTATCTGGTTTGGCATTTGCCCTTGCTTATACGGCTTTTGGTATTCCTGTTGCCCAATTGGCGGATCGTTTTAATCGTAAGAATATTATCAGTTTTTCTTTGGCCGCTTGGAGTGCCATTACGGCACTTACTGGTTTTGCCAGCAGTTATTTCCAAATATTTTTAGCACGAGTAGGCGTAGGCATTGGAGAAACAGGCTGTGCCCCTTCTGCCCTATCCATGGTCGCAGATTATTTTCCAAAAGTAGAAAGGGGAAGAGCTTATGCTATTCGTGGAATGGGCGTTTATTTTGGTCTATTACTAGGATTTTTGATCGGTGGCTTAGTAGAAGAAGCTTATGGATGGCGCATGGCGTTTTGGGTAGTTGGTACGCCAGGCGTATTATTCGCACTTTTCTTTTTCTTCTCTGTAAAGGAACCCATCAGAGGTCAATTAGATTATCGAAAAGTTGATACGGGCACAGGAGCAGTGCCCGATATTAGGACGGTATTTCGGTTTTTGCTGGCAAAAAAAACATTGATTTATTTGACGTTGGGCATCATCTTCCATGTAATGGTAGGGGCAGCCTTTGGTAATTGGATGCCGCCATTTTTTGCTAGAATACACCATATGGGAACGGCAGAAATTGGAATTTGGTTGGCATTTGCCATTGGTGTATGTGGCTCTTTTGGCACTTTTCTGGGCGGCTATTTAGGAGATAGATTAAGTCTCAGAGATACCCGCTGGTATTTGTGGGTCCCCATGATTGCTTTTTCCCTTAGTTTACCCTTTGGTTTGGGGGTGCTTTTGAGTCCAACTAAAACGATGGCTTTAACCTTTTATCTGATGCCCAATATTTTATATGCCTTCTTTTTGGGACCCGCTTATGCCTTGGTTCAAGATATGGTAGAAATAAAGATGCGAGCGACCGCAAGTGCCATTTTTGCCATTTTAATCGCCTTATTAGGTGGTGGAATTGGGCCACCTTTAGCAGGAATGATTAGTGATGCACTCGAACCTATTTATGGAATAGACTCCATCAGATGGGCGCTATGTATCCTTATTTTTTTGGAAATACCCGCTATTTTTTGTTTTTATAAAGCCAGCCAAACTATAGAGGAAGATTTGATTGTTTAAAATTTAACAACAGTAATCTTAAAATTTGATTAAGCGGCTGACCACTAGCTAGGAAATTGATTCACAAAATTATTTTTTCATATCCTAAAAGAATCGTTTTATTGTGTACCTTTCTGTTTATAAATAAAAAGATGGTTCATAACAAATCGCTCTCTCTCAAAAAAAAGTTTCAAACATTAATTATAACAAGAACATTTCATAAATACTACCTTGTAGTAGGATTAACCCTATTGTCAATTATAGCGTTGTCTGGCCAACATGAGCGGGCGCATTCCTTTTCCCAAGATCAATATCAATTCAAGCATTTAACCACCCAAGAAGGATTAGCGCATCGGACGATCCATTGTGCGATTGTGGATGATGCGGGTTTTATGTGGTTTGGCACTCAAGATGGTTTATCAAAATGGGATGGGCAGCGGATGAAGAACTTTTTTCCAATAATTGGAGATAGTACGGCACTTTCTGGTTCGCTGATTACGGATATGACTAAAGACAAGGCTGGGAATATCTGGATTGTTTCCCATCAAGGGGATATTTGTCGTTTAAATCCGCAAACAGAAATTTTCACTACTTTTTCTTACCCACAATTTGCGAATGGCGTCGTCCTTTCGAGCGAGATGACAGTCACTATTGACAAGGAGGGCATTATCTGGATTGGTTGTTTTGATGATGGATTGGTTCGATTTGATCCAATCAAAAAAACGTTTAAACAATTTGATCTAAAAGAAAAATTATTAACAGAACAAGAAAGGTTTAGACAAAATTCAGTCGTGGAAATTATAGAAGATGTTAGAGACCCTAATATCCTGTGGTTAGCTGGGAATGATGGGCTATATAGTTTTAACAAAAAAACAGAAAAAATTGACCATTTTCCTTCAACCGCTAGGTTCGCTCAAATTTTTGATTAATACATAAATTACACGAAATAATATT
>JAFMDF010000208.1 GCA_017857395.1 Bacteroidota bacterium
GGTTGTGGCGTCAATGCGCCTTCTCTATATTTCCAATTTAAATAAGGTTTTTGCGATAAAAATTGTAAGACTTCATCATGAACATTTCCACCTGTATTATAACGTAAATCTAAAATTAAACCATCTCGTTGATGCCCTTCGGAGACCATTTCTTTCATAAATCGACGCAATTCTCCACCGCCCATATTTTTCATGTGGACATAAGCTATTTTTTTATCGCTTCCTTTATCAACTATGGTTTGTCGTGCTTGCATCCATTCATCGTATAATAAAGTCCGTTCCGCGAAATAGCTAATTGGGTGTAATTTGACGACTATTTTTTCTCCTGCTCTTAAAAAAGTAAGAGCTATTTCTTCATCGCTAGAAGGTTGAGCAAAATAATGGTTTCGATTGTTCGTTTTGTCAACCACTTCTCCATTAACCGCTACTAATTCATCTCCTGCTTGAATGTCTTTTCCTTTTCGGTCAGCAGGGCTACCGCTGATAATTCGTTGAACTCGATACGGATTATTTAGGTCAAATTGGATGCCCGTTGCCATGCTACTCGTCTCATATTGGGTATCCTCCTCTTTTCCAGAAGAACGGAAACCAAAATGAGAGGTGTTCAATTCTCCCAATAAATCATTTAACAACAGTCTTAAATCTCCTCGGTTATTTAGATAAGGTAAGTATTTAGCATACTGCTCTCTTCTTGCTTGCCAGTCCTCCCCATGAAAATTTTCATCATAAAAATTCTCTTCCAAGTTTGCCCAAGTTTCATAAAACATTTGCTCAAATTCGGCTTGTAATTGGCGTCGAAATTTTAAAGAAATGTCTATTTTTTCGACTTTATTATCCCCTAATTTCAGTTCATGAATATTGCCTTGATTTAAGACGTAATATTTATCGTCTGCCCAACTAAAAGCATAATTTCCGCCTTTAGTACCTTCTATTTTTTTCGTTTCTGCTTCTTCAAAAGGTTCTTTTTCCCATTTGTATAAGGCATATTTTCCTTCATCGTGATTAGAGGAAAATAATACCATTTGCTTGTCTTCTTTTTCAATCGCTATCATGCCATATTGCGACCCAAAACTAGGACCGAATCGCTCTACTCTTTCCATAATTCGTTCTGCATCAATAGTGACGATTATTTTTTCTTCCTCTTTTTCTGCCTCTTCTCCTTCTTTTTTGTCATCGGATTTATCTTCCTCTTTCTTCTCTTCTTCTTTAAATAACTCCTCAAATTTATCCGACTTAAAAGGCGAATCCATTTTTTCTAAGGGCAATCTAAATAAATCTGGTTCTCGTAAGCCATACGGATAAGACGGCTTAAAGGGATTGGCATGAAAGTATAAATATTTGCCATCAGGTGACCAAAAAGGGCCTGCTTCACTTACGCCAGTATTCGTCAAATTAGTCTTTTGCTTCTTTTCTATATTATAAACTATTATTTCTTGTTCAAAATTGCGATAAACATTAAAAGCCAAGTGTTTATCATCAGGTGCCCAAGTTGGTAAGGCATTATAAAAACCCCATAATTCATCTTCCAATAAAAGCGTACTTTCAAAGGTTTCTAAATCCATTAAACGTACTTCATTTCGACCACTCAAATAAGCCGCTTTAGTTTGGTCGCTATTGAGGCTTAAGTTTCTATTATTCTGATTATCGGTCGTTAATTGCTTCTCGCCTATTTTGCCCGAAGCATCTATGGTAAACCAATTTTGATAACCGCCAACCGTCTGATTAAAAATCAAGGTTTTATTATCTTTTAACCAGGTTACTTCCAAGACTCGCCCATCCGCAGCCGTTTTTAATTGCTTGGGAAACTTACCTTTGATATCACTTACAAATAATTCGCCTCTGGAAATAAAAGCCATTTTTTTGCCATCAGACGCTACACTAAATGCGGTAATATTTCCCGCTACCTTATAGTCCTTCGTTTTGGATAACGTATTATTTTTAGCAACGTTTACGAGTACTTTAGTGGATTGTCCACTTGCTATATCATAAATAAATAATTGATATTCTTTTTGAAAAATCACTTTTCCGCCATTGGCATTCACAAAAGGGCGATGTATAGAATGCTCAAATTTAGTCAAGCCTGTTTTTACGCCATTTTGAAAAGTATAGAGATTATACTCCCCATTTAATTCATCCGATAAAAAGTAAGAATTCCCATTTTCGTCAATGGTCACTTGAAAGTCTTTGCCCTCATAATCAGTATAAGTTTTATACTCTTTCGTACTCGGATTATAAGATTTGATATCTGGATTATAAGCGCCTTTATAGCGTTTTCTATTTTCAAAATTGTCACTTTCCCAAGTTTCATTAAAGAATAATTCGCCTGTTTGTGGATGTTCGACTAGGTTATGGATGTTATTAAAATAATGGGAAAATAATCTTTTAGGTGTACCTCCTTTTACCGTTACCGAGTAGGTACTCACCCGATTTTCTCGATTGGAAGAAAAGTAAATCGTTGAATTATCCCATGACCAACTGCTCACTCTATCAGCAGCTTGATGATAGGTCAATTGTTGAATGTCCCCTCCATTTAAGGGCATAATAAATACATCCGAATTGCCATAAACCGTTCCTGTAAACGCCAACCATTTTCCATCAGGCGATACTTTAGCTAAGGTTTCATTGCCTTCCATCGAGGTTATTTTGCTAGCTAATCCGCCTGTTGCTGGCATTTTCCATAAATCGCCTTCCTGACTAAATATGATGGTAGATGCATCGGGTGTTAAAGTAGGAAAGTCGGTAAAATAGACTTCGGAATTTTGGGCTATTAATGCCGAAAGACTGCTAGTAATAAGAATTAATAGTAGGCTGATTTTTTTCAACATGTCGGGTGTATTTGGTAGATTAAAATTATTGACCAACAATGATAGGAAATTTTTTGAATGGTTTTATTCTTTTATGGCTTTATTGTTATTCGATTTGAGCAATATAACCATATAACAATAAAACCATTTAGCAATGCTTATAAAATTCCCCCCATACTTCCACCATCCACTTTAATCGCTGCCCCATTCGTAGCTGCTGCCAAAGGACTCGATAAATAAACAATCGTATTCGCTACTTCTTCCACCGAAGCAAATCGCTGCAATAAAGAAGAAGTCCGCACATTGGTAAAAAACTCGGCTTCTACTTGTGCAGTAGATTTACTTTCTTTCTCCGCTACATCTGATAGAAATTTTTCCGCTCCTTCTGATAAAGTCGAACCAGGGATTACCGTATTCACCGTAACATTTGTGCCTTTGGTCATTTGTGCCAACCCTCTGGAGACCGCTAACATTGCCGTTTTGGTCATACTATAAGCAATCAAATCTTCGGGGACTAAAGTGGCACACTCACTAGAAATAAAGATGATTCTACCCCAATTTTTGTCCATCATTTTGGGTAATAATTGACGAGATAAACGTACCCCACTCATTACATTTACTTCAAATTGTTCGGTCCACTCTTCATCAGGCATCTCATAAAAAGACGTGCCCTTATAAATGCCGACGTTATTAATCAAAATATCTATGGTGGGTAATTGCTTGATTAATGCGCTTACGGATTCTTTTTTCGAAAAATCAGCAGGAATTCCACAAATATTCCCTTTTGGGAACTGAGTTACTAACTTTTCCACAGCTTTATCCACACTATGTTGATATCTTCCGTTGATAAAGACGGTTGCCCCTTCTTGTAGGAATAGTTTGGCAGTTGCGAAACCTATGCCGCCTGTTGAACCTGTTATGAAAACTGTCTTGTTATTTAGCTTTAAATCCACCTTTTTTGAGTTATGAGTTATGAGTTATAAATGATGAGTGATAAATTGTTGAATTAGGTATCAAGTTCTCATCTTAAATATCGCTTTGATACCCCTTAATGAAACAGCAGCAAATCATCATCCGTGGAAGTTATCCGTGGAGAAAGAATCGTTTTAATTCCTTCGCACATTATATCCTATTAATACGATATACCAAGCGGAACTTGGCACTACAGAAAACATCAACTTTTACAAATTATTTTGACTATCACTCGATTCCCCAAACCGCCCCACTCGAAAAGGCGATATAGGCAATTTTGTTTCTCCATCTATTGCTAAATCTGCCATAATTTCTCCAATAACGCTGGCAAATTTATAGCCATGTCCAGAAAAACCAGCGGCAAAACTCACTTGGGGATAGTCAGGATGCACATCCAAAATAAAATGTTCGTCTGGCGAATTAGTAAACATACAAGTTTTAAGACTCATGGTTGGCCCATTCCCTGCTGGAAATACTCGTTCGGATAACCTTCGTAGCACTTTTTCGTCTTCTAAATTGGGTGTCCAATCAAAAGATTCAGGTGTTCCTTTTTCTTCTAAGTGATGAAATTTACCAAACTTAAACCCAGGAACACCAAAAATTGGGAAACCATAATAGTGTTCTTCACCTAATTGAATGATAAAGACAGGAAATCTTTCTGGGGTGAATAGTTCAGGTTGTGTTGGTTGTAACCATGCTAGCACCTGTCGTTCAGGAATGGCTAAATCTGCTAAAATCGGTAATAATTTCCGATTCCATGCACCACTCGTAAAAACAAGTTTAGCCGCTTCATAAACGCCTCTATTCGTTTCTACTCGCACGCCGCCATTCTTAGTTGTTTCCCAGTTCAACACTTGTTCTCTTGCTTGAATGGTTGCGCCCAATTTTTGTGCAGCTTCTACGAAAGCAACTGTTGCCCTTTCAGGCAATAGAAATCCACCATCAGGTTGGTAAAGTGCCCGATAATCCGTAGGTACTTGATAGCCAGGAAAGCGTTTGTTTACTTCACTACCTGTCAATATTTCATGAGGGATATCGTGAAATAAACAAGATTTAAGCGACCCTGTAAAAACCATGGAATCCGCAGCGCCAATATCCAGAGAACCTGTCTTATGAAAAATTTGTTCTCCACTAACTTGCTCAATTTCCGCCCATAGTTGATAGGCTCGCCGTAATAAAGGCACATAAGATGGCCCTTCATAATAAGCTAGTCGAATAATGCGGGTGAATCCATGAGAAGAACCTTGATTATGTGGAATATCAAATTGTTCCAAACCAAGTACTTTTGCGCCTCGTTTGGCTAGTTGGTAACAGGTGGAACTGCCCATTCCGCCCACACCTACGACAATTACATCGTATTGATTTGATTTTTGCATGATGGTGGTTTGTTTTGATGCTGTAGAGAGTAGTAAATAGAGCACCTAAGGTAGAAAAAATGATAATTAACTCCAAAAACCTTGGCAATTTTGATCATGCCAAGGTTTTTAGAGACGTCCCTCCAATTCATCGTTTATCATTCATCGTTCATCATTTAAAAAACTACCATTTCCGAGCCCCCAACAACTTCTCCCCCAACTCCGTCAACTCCGCCGTTTCATACTTCGTCTGTTCCCAATTCCGAGGGTCGCCTGGAAAAGCGTAACCTTCAGGCGCAATCCGTTGTTTCCAAGAATTTACTCGCCATTCTCTAAGTGCTTCATTGTCTTCTTCGGCTGGCATCATGGAAATATATTGGGCAACTCTGACTTTATCCGTAGAATAATTCCCTCTAATTCCATGTGGTTGGCGAGAATCCCAAATAACTAAATCGCCTGCTTCTAAGGGGACTTTGACTATTTTATCTTCTAAGCCCGAAACGTCAGGTCGGAAGTTATTTCTATCCGCAGGTTGCGTCGTTTTCCAAGTTTCATAATTTCTAAACAGCCATGGAATACATTGGAAGCCGCCCATGTTTTCATCCATTTGGTCATCTAATGCCAACACACCTTGTACATTTTGAGGCTTGGTATCTGGATCATAATCCCAATGGATAAAACTTTTATATTCAAAACCTGGTCGGATTGGGAAATTTAAATTCGCTCGATCAATCGTTACCCATAATTTTTCTGTTCCCCAAAGGTCTACAAACGCATCGTATAATTTTGGCACTTGTCGATTATTCCAAAGATGCTGATTATTATAAACTTCGACCATGCCTGTGCCTGCCAATTCTTTCATTTTCATTTCTGCCCTTGGAGCGGTGTACCAGGTTTCTTGGTCATTTTTTTCTTTTTCCTCGAATTCCCAAAGGAAATTAGCCGACGCTAAAGCTTGTTCTCTTGGTACTGCATTTTTAATGACGATGTAACCATTATATTTCCAAAATGCCCAGTCTTCTTCACTTAGCACTCGAAGCGGGTCGCCAATATTTCGGTCCGCTAATTTCTTTTTGCTACTCGTTGCGGTAGATGGATTGCCCGGTATATCTTTATGTGCATTATTCGGAATCATGGTCTGCGCCATGGTTTTATTAGTATCTTTCATTTTTCGGTATTTTAATAATCAAAAAAATATTATCTGCAAATAACTAGAACAAAGATAAGGGCTATATCAACTTATCTGTTATCTTGATATTGATTTCTATTTGTACAATATTGACTTTTTTAATTATTATTGATACTAATTTAAATAATTCTGTTAAATAATCTAAATATGCAACCATATAACACAAATTACATTTAATGATATATATAATAAAGAAAAGATGAAAATTATCAACATAAAATGGTCATATTACTTGAAGTATAAACGGACAAAGCGTATCAAATCGCTACAAAATTATTTAAAGAATATGCTGCCCAAATTGACGTTGATTTATCTTTTCAAAATTTTAATCTTCAACCCAATTGAAGGAACAAAATATTTTGAAATAGTACTTGGAAACGACTAAAAATTAATTATGAAAATCCAATTGGAAAATATCAGTCCAGATGCCAATAGCTCTTTTCGGTTGCTACTCAATCCGAAATTAAACGACTTATTTTACTGGCATTTTCATCCAGAATACGAATTGGTGTATATCGAAAATGCCGACGGAACAAGACATGTAGGCAACCATATTTCTCAATACGAAGGCAGCGATTTGGTTTTAATCGGGTCTAATATTCCGCATTTAAACTTTGATTATGGGGTTAAAACGGATTGTGAAAAAGTCGTTTTACAAATTCATCCCGATTTTAAGCAGCAAACTTTTGTTAAATTACCTGAATTAGATAGTATCAACGAACTTTTTGAAAAAGCTCAATACGGCATTGCTTTTTATGGACATACCAAAAAAATGATTGGCAAAAGGTTATTGCGTTTTCGACGTTTAGCGCCTTTCAACCAATTTGTAGAAGCCTTATTCCTTTTTGAACTTTTGGCAAAAAGTAAAGAATATACCTTATTACACGAGCAACCTTATATTAATCAATACAGCCAAAAAGAGCAAGATAGAATTCGGCAAATTTATGCCTATATTGACCAACATTATCAGCGAAAAATCATTTTAGAAGAAGTGGCAGCTTTGAGTAATCTAGGTCGAGAAGCCTTTTGTCGCTATTTCAAAAAAGCCACAGGCAATACCTTTATTGGTTTTTTAAATCAATACCGCATTAGTCAAGCCAAGCGCCTTTTATTAATGGGTAAGAATGTCAGCGAAACTTGCTTTAATTGTGGTTTTGAAAGTCTGTCCTATTTTAATCGAATTTTTAAGAAAGTGACTGGGGAGAATCCTAGTGCTTTTAAGAAAAAACAACATGCTTAAACGATGAACTATAAATGATGAATGATGAATTTAGATAACAGAAATATTAAAAGAAAGACCAAAGTAATCCACTTATCACAATTAACACAGTAATTGCTTTAAGTCCTAAATTTCTTTTTTTAGTTAGAATAGAACTACGGATTAATCTCATTACTTCAACAGTATTTGCATATAAAGACTTAAATTCCTCTTCGGAAATATAATCTGTTTCATAAAGCAATTCTAGCCAAAATTGGGTTTCTGCGGTTTCTTTTTGTCCAACACTTAACTTATGTATAAAATCCTTTGGGCTTTCGGCATTTTTAGCTTCTCTAACCATTGCTCCAGGATTAGTACCTGACCTAATAATTTAACCACTAATCGTGTATTCTTTTTTCTCTCCTTTTAAATACTTGCACAATTTGACTACTCTAATAGCCATAATTAATGTCTTTTCTTTTAAAGGGTCATCTCCATTAAGTTTTTGTTTAGTTTTCATCTCATAGATTGTTTAGTTAAATAAAATAACGAGGAACTATAAATTTAAAAAACATCGAGCATTTGTCATAAAACCTTAGTATTAATTTTCCATTTTCATAAAAACCCTATAATATCGCTCCAATATTCAAGTACGAATACGAATTCATCATTCATCATTCATAGTTCATCATTTTTTAGTTCTGCTCTAAACAAAGCATTACTCATACAATGCGAGCCACCTCTTGCCCTTGATAATTCCGAAGAGGATAACAAAATCAACGTATCTGTTAAGTCTTGAATATTTACCGTCCCGTCCTGTAATTTAGGAATCAAATCTTGGGCATGAATAATCGTAAATCCCAAGCCTTCTTTTTTATCCGCAAAAGCAGCAATCGTTTTATCATTTCTATCATACCCAATCACCAATCCTTCTTGTAGCGCTAATAAATTACAGCTATCTGTCCATTGTTCCCGTTGGTCATAAGGAAATTCTTTATTGGCGCTATAGATGATTTTTACGGAAGATTCCGCCATCCCAAAATCCTCTGTACTAACATTTACCAACAAGTCCTCCAAGCTCGGAAATTCTTTATAGAAATAATCTTGTCCTTGTATATATTTTGCAGATTTTGGTTTATAAAATTGAAAGACCCGCAATCGGTCATTCCCGTTTTGGTTACTTTTTCCTTTAAAAATAGTCGTATAATCTCGTTTTTGTGCTTGTTTTTGTTGCTCCACCACTTGGGAATATCCACCATACATCACCCAAGCATTTCGTTTAATTTGGGTAAAAATAGTATCAATGTGCATCTGTGCTCGAACTGCTGGAATTTGGACAACAGATATTTTTTCAATCTTTAAAGTCGGTAAACTAAATAGCTTATGAATGATGGCATCTGCCGCACTTTGGGTCGTTCTTTCGCTACAACCAACAATTAAATGCCTTGGCGCAATCATCATTACGTCTCCTCCTTCAATACTAATCATTTTCTCTTTTTGAATCGACTCGTCTTCCAAAAAGAAATCATCTTCTTCGCTAATTTCAATGATATTTTCGGGCGTATTCGCAAATAGGCTCGAATGATAAAAATAGATATATTTTGCAATCAAACTATCTCGTTTTCGAGCTTGTGTCGCACTTTTACTCAATAAAACATGGTCTTTAATCGTAATCCCAATATCTCTGGTAAATACTAGATTTGGAACAGGTGGAAAGATAAATTTTTCGCCTTCACTATTCGGTAAAATACCTGTTATCAATGCGTTAGCTAATTGTATGGGCTTTAATTTTTCCAGTTGCTGTTGTATTTGTTGATGGCAACTTTCGATGGCACAAATTGCCGAGACCAAGCGTATTTTCACCAATTCTTGCTCCAGTATATCACTCAACGCTTTTTGTACATCAATGACCTTATCGGAGTTAAAATAATTGGCATGGTCGGGTTTGAATACCTCAAATTGTTTTTCTCCTTGGTGTGTGGCTAAATGTTTTTGGACATACTCCGCCTTGTCTGGGTCAATAAAATAAAGCAGTAATTGGATGTATTCATTATACTCCGCTCGCATCTTTTGCAAATGAACGGTATCGTCATATAACCACTCTTTAAACTTACTCGGAATAATTTTTCCAATGCCATCATCTGGGCTGTGAATTAGTATTTTTTTGATTTTTCCTAACTCGTTTGCTACGTAATTTTCCATATTTTTGGTTATAAATCCTACAAAATAAGGGAAGATAATACACTTAATTCTAGTCATTTCCAAATGGCTAATTTGCTTCCCTTCTAAATTGACTCGCTACTTATTAGTATAATTCAGAATACTTCTGCTATTTTTACCTCATTATCAAATCAATTCCTATATATCAATGAAGAATCTTTTCCTAGTATTTTTGCTATTTCTAACCATTAATAGCTTTGCGCAAAACGATTATTTTTTCCCTGCCAATGCACAATTTGATCCGACTATTCCAACTCCCGAACAATTTCTAGGTTACGAAATTGGTGATTTCCATACTAGGCATGACCGCATGGTTTCCTATATGGAAAAACTAGCCGAAGTTTCCGATAAAGCTAATTTTGAAATTATCGGTTATACGAACGAAATGCGACCGCAAGTGGTGCTGACTATTACAACGCCAGACAATTATTCCAACCTCGAAAATATTAGACAAGCGCATTTAAAATTATCTGACCCTACAACTGCTAATGCGGATGTAAAAGATATGCCTGTCATCATTTTACATGGTTATAATGTGCATGGTAATGAACCTTCTTCTACCGAAGCGGCAATGCTAACCGCTTATTATTTAGTCGCAGAAACGAGTGCAGAAACACAAGGCTTTCTAAAAGATGCCGTCACTTTTATTGACCCCGCTTATAATCCAGATGGGCGAGACCGACATACGAATTGGGCGAATATGCACCACGGATTTCCACCCGTTGCCGACCCTGCGGATAGAGAACATAATGAGGTTTGGCCAAGAGGTAGAACGAATCATTATTGGTTTGACTTAAATCGAGATTGGTTGCCTTTGGCACAAGTAGAAAGTCGCAATCGGATGGCTTTTTATCATAAATGGCTGCCGAATGTCGCAACGGATTACCATGAAATGGGCGCTTCTTCGACTTACTTTTTTGAACCAACGGAGCCATTTGGTTCGGAAAACCCATTGGTTGGGCGGAAGAACTATGACGATATTAATAACCTGTTTGCCAAATATTTTAAAGCGGCTTTAGATGAAGTAGGTTCGCTATATTTTACCAAAGAAGCTTTTGATAATTCTTATCCTGGATATGGGTCTACTTATCCAGATATGCACGGTGGATTAGGGTTAGTATTTGAACAAGCTTCCTCAAGAGGGCATATTCAAGAAACGACGACTAAACCAATCACTTTTGCATTTACCATTCGTAATCATACTCGAACGAGTATTGCAACGGTTCGGGCTGCCGTAGAAAATCGGGTATTTATGTTGAACCACCAGCAAGATTTTTTTAAAGAATCTTTGCAGATGGCTAGAAAAAAAGGCGTTAAAGGTTATGTTTTTGGCGATAGTAATGATAATGGAAAAACCAAGGCTTTTTTAGGTTTATTAGTAAAACATCAAATCAAAACCTATCCTGTCAATGAAAATGTGGGTGATTTCCAGAAAGGAACTGCGTGGTATGTCCCTGCTGAACAAGCACAATATCGGATGGTTAGCACCTTTTTTGAACCTGTGAAATCTTTTTACGATAGCGTTTTTTATGATGCTTCGGCTTGGACAGTTGCCTTGGCTTTTGATATGCCTTATCAGCGATATACCTCCAGTAAAAGTTTATCCATTGGGAATGAATTAACCGCTCAAAGTCTAGTACCTTTCCCTACTACTTTACCGACCGCAACCTATGCTTATTTAATGGAGTGGAATGATTATAATGCCCCTAAAGCATTGTATCAATTATTGAAATATAAGGTCTTTTGTAAAACTTCCTTTAAACCTTTTTCAGCGGAGGTCAATGGGCAACGGAAAGATTTTGGATATGGAACTATTATGATTTCCATAGCGGACCAAAATCGAACGCCAGAACAATTGCGCATTATTCTACAAAGTGTGATGAATGAAACCAATGTGCCGATTCACGGGGTGAATACAGGTTTTAGTTTGCAAGGCATAGATTTAGGTAGTCGCAATTTCCAAACTTTAGATTTGCCTAAAGTAGCGATGCTAGTTGGTGATGGCGTGTCGGGGTATGAAGCTGGCGAAATTTGGCATTTAATGGATACTCGAATTGGAATGCCTGTGACCAAAGTGGAAACCAATCGTTTTGCTAGATTAAGTTTGGATGATTATGATGTTTTAATTTTAGTTTCTGGAAGCTATGGTAATTTAGGCGAAAATGGCGTGACTAAAATTAAGAATTGGGTCAAAAAAGGCGGTACGTTAATTACCCAAAGAACGGCTACCCAATGGGCGATTAAAAATGAATTAGCGAAAGCGACTTTAAAAGAAAATAAACCTACTTATCCAGATAAAATTGCTTTTGCTGATGCTAGAGAAGTTAAAGGTGCAAGAGCTATTGGAGGGTCGATTTATATGACGGATATTGATATTTCTCATCCAATGGCATTTGGTTATAGTCGGTCTCAATTACCTGTTTATCGAAATCATACGGTCTTTGTAGAACCTTCTACCAATCCAGTTGCGAATGTTGCAACTTATACCGATAATCCGCATTTAGATGGTTATATTCATGCACAAGGCTTGGATACCTTAAAAGGTACTGCTTCTTTAATGGTCAGCCAACAAGGTCGTGGACGTACGATTTTAATGATAGATAATCCAAATTTTAGAGGATTTTGGTATGGAACGAATAAGTTGTTTTGGAATGCGGTGTTTTTAGGTGGGGTGACGAATGTGCCTGGGTTTTAACTAGATAACTGGTAGTAAAGCCTGCAGTCTTTACTACCAGTTTTACTATCAGTTTTTTAATTCCATCTTTTATTACATTTTCTAACCCCCCAACCGTGACCACCATCCAATCCATCCAATTTTTCGTAGCCCTCAATTTATTGACCATCGGTTTATCTCATTTTTTACAACCAAAAATATGGGAGGATTTTTTCAATTTCCTACATAAAAAAGGAAATGTTGGAAATATTTTCAATGCATTAATAGCTCTTGGAATGGGCACTTTCATCGTCGCTTTTCATTTTGTCTGGGAAGGTCCTATGATTTTAGTTACTTTATATGGTGTCGCACAATTAGGCAAGGGGTTTTTATATTTAATGATACCGTCAATTGGACTTAAAAGTATTGAGCAGGTTCGTGGAAAATCGGAAAAATTTAAATGGGTCGGATTAGTTATGTTTGCGCTAAGTATTTTATTAATTATTCAACTTATTCAGGATACTGCTTTTGGTTAATTTTCGGTAAAAGGATTTGTTGTTTCTATTAAAGTTGTTAGTTCAACTATATGCCCATCAGGGTCTTTCGTATAAATAGAATAAAAATAATGATGGTCTTGAAACTCGTATTCGATGCCTAAATTTTCATAATGTAATTTTGCTTGCTTAAAATTTTTACTCGTCACATTAAAAGCAAAATGGTCAATTTTGACATGCTTAGAAAAGGCATCTAATTTTGTATCTTTTAAATCAGCAGGAAAAAGCGCAACGCCTGTTTTTCCTGCTAATAAAAAAATAGGAATAATACCCCATTCTGGTAGTTGATACCGTTTTAAGCCCAATACTTTTTCATACCATTGTGCTGATTTTTCGATGTCTTTTACTCGAATGGCTACGTGGTCAAGGAAGGAGATTTGAAAAGGTACCATTATTCGGAATAGAAAAGGGATTTATTTAAAATCACGGGATAATGTCAGATTACCCCGTGATTTTAAAATATAACAATGTCTTATGGTCGCATCACCTTAACATCCCCACGCTCATCCAAAATAACCACTTCATAACCCAACGCCTCTAACTTCGCTCGATTCGTTGCTTCATCACCAACGACTAAGATGTACATATTTTCTGGCTGCAAATATTTTTTAGCCAAAGCATCTAATTCCTTTTTGGTGATATTTTCAACAATTTTAGTTTGTTCGTCAACGAAAGTTCTATCTAAATCATAATGTACAATTCGTCTTAAAAAGCCTGCTTTCTGACGAGGTGTTTCATAATTTCTAGCATCTCTCTGTCCAATAGAACTTTTCATAAAAGCTAATTCATCTTCCGAAATACCATTCTTCTGGTAATCTTTGATTTCTTTAATGAATTCTACCACACTACTATCCGTCGCAACTGCTTTCACACCTGCTCTTGCCGTATACGAACCAATTTCTTCATCCGCAGAAAAATAAGAACGAGCGCCATACGTCCAGCCTTTATCTTCTCTTAAATTCAAGTTAATCCGGCTATTAAACGCACCGCCTAATGGGAAATTCATCAAGAAAGATTTATAATAATCTCCTGTCACATCGTAGGTTAAATCTGTAAGGTAACCAATTCTGATTTCAGACTGAGGGGCATCCGTTTTGTCTACTAAGTAGATTTTTGTTTTTCCTGGCTTCTCTTTAATTGCAACAGAAGGAATGTCTACTTTTTTGCTCGCCCAATCTTTTAAAAATTGGATTTTTGGCATTACTTCTTCTTGCGAAACATCTCCTACTACAACCAATTCCGATACAGACGGAGAATAGTATTTTTGGTAAAAGGCTTGAACATCTGCTAAAGTAATTTTTTCCACAGAAGCTTCATCTCCATTTGTAGAAATCCCATAAATATGATCTTTACCATATAATAATTTACTATAAGTTTCATTGGCTATAGCCCCTGGATTCTTTCGGCTACTCTTAATGCCTTCTATTTGTTGTTTTTTCAAACGGTCAAAATCTTCTTGTGCAAATTTTGGGCGCATTAAAATCTCTTCTGCTAAAGTTAAGGTTTTTGCTAAATTCTTTTTTAAAGAACTGACAAACATGGTCGCTTGACCTCTACCACCACTTAGTCCAATACTACTTCCCAACTTACGCAATTCTTCTTGAATGGCTTCCGCAGAATAATTTTCGGTTGACTCATTCAACATACTTGTCGTTAAAGATGCTAAACCTGCTTTTTCTTTATGGTAGGCATCTAATTTATGTCCGCCGTTAATCGTCAATTGTAAAGAAACGGTTGGAATCTCATCGCTCTTTGTACCAATTACTTTCATCCCATTATCGAAAGTCGCATCCCAGAATTCAGGTACTTTAACCACAGGGTTTTCTCCTAAACCAGGTCGTTTGCTTCGGTCAAATGTATCACCTGTTGCTTTGTTATAAGTCAATGCATCGTAATTAGTGGTCGGAAAAGGATTCTCTCCAGCAGTCGGAATTTCATAGTTATCTGGCTGCGCAGGCTGCATCGCATCATTGGCTAATACACTCAATACGATATGCGCTTGACCTTTGATGTATTTTCTAAATACCCGCATGACATCTTCTTTGGTAACCGCTGAGTATCTATCCAAATCACCTTTTATCTTATTTGGGTTGCCTGTAAAAGTTTGATAACTCGCTAATTGAGACACCTTTCCACTTACACTAGCTAGGCTATTAATCGTACTGGATTCATAGTCTGCTTTGAATTTTTCAATATCCGCATCGGTTACACCCGCAGCTTCAAAATCAACCAAAATTTGTTCTACTGACTTCTCAAAATCACCCAAAGTTTGTCCAGGAAAAGGTAAAACAAACATACTCAATTCTCCTGCTAATTCACTGGCAGGATTAGAAACAGAAGCTTGAATCGCTTTTTGCGTTTTCACAAAACTCTTATAAAAATAAGAACTCTTTCCTCTGCCTAATATTTCTGCTAAACAGTCTAAAGGCGCTTCATCAGGGTGAAATCTTGGTACCGTTGGATAAGTAAAAATAACGGCAGGAAACCGAATATTTTTATCTACATAAGAGACATATCTATTTTCAGTTAAAACAGGCGCTACCAATTTCATTGGCTCAACTGCTGGTCCTCTAGGAATTACCCCAAAATATTTTTCCACCTTAGCAATCACATCTGCTGGGTCTACATCCCCACCTACCGTCAACGTTGCATTATTAGGTCCATACCATCGCAAAAAGAATTTCTTCAAATCTTCTACATCTACTCGGTCTAAATCTTCTAATTTTCCAATAGTCAACCAAGAGTACGGGTGTCCATAAGGATATAATGCAGCTGCATTCAGTTCTCGGTAAGGGCCATAAGGCCGATTATCGTAACTCTGTCCTTTCTCATTTTTCACGGTTGCTCTTTGTACTTCAAATTTTGGTTGGGTTACTGCATCTAAAAAGAAACCCATTCTATCTGCTTCTAACCAAAGCATGATTTCTAATTGGTTGCTAGGCACGGTTTCAAAGTAATTTGTTCGGTCACGGTTGGTGGTGCCGTTCAACGTACCTCCTGCTTCGGTTACAATTTTGAAATGCTCTTCATCTGCTACATTTTCTGAGCCTTGAAACATCATGTGCTCAAAGAAATGGGCAAATCCAGATTTTTGTAATTCTTCTCTAGCAGACCCTACGTGGTAAGTTACATCTACGTGGACTAATGGGTCAGAATGGTCTTCGTGGATGATCAAGGTCAATCCATTAGACAATACATGTTTTTCATAAGGGATGACTAATTCATCTCCCGTTTTTGTTACCTTCTCTATTAACTTCGTTTGCGCGAAAGTAGCGGTTGATAAAAATAAAAATAATAAAATAAAAGGCCAATTTTTCATGTCTGGTGATTTAGTTTATGTTTATAATGTTTTCGATAAGGCTGCAAAATAAAATAATATTCTAATAGTCCTTCTCAATTATAGGTAAAAGCGCTATTTATGGGAATTATTTTACAAAGAAAATGGTAATACATAGGATTTCTGTAGCAACTAATTTATTTCTTCATCCACTCTTAATTTTTTAAATTATGCTTACATCCGACATCAAAAAATACATCGACCAATCTGTGCTTTGCTGGTTGGCAACTGTTTCTAAAGATGGAATTCCCAATGTTTCTCCAAAAGAAATTTTTACTTATTTAGCGCTAGGTTCGCCCAAAATTAGTTAATAAAATAAAATATTATCAAAATAATA
>JAFMDF010000209.1 GCA_017857395.1 Bacteroidota bacterium
TATTTCGTGTAATTTATGTATTAATCAAAAATTTGAGCGAACCTAGCGTTATTAGGATCAATATTAGTCAATCCAGTACCAGACCAAGTTCCAATGGCGCCACCAGATGGAATTGGGAATCCTGTGACGGTGATTGCTGCATCATTTTGACAAAATGGGCCATAAGTTCCTGCACTAATTTGCGCATCGAAAACGGTAATCGTAGTTGAAGCTGTTTCAGAACAAGTTCCATCCGAAAAGACATAGGAAACAGTGATATCTCCATTTTTACCTTTCGGTCCAAAAGTAGCCGTACCATTCCCCTTATCAGAAACACCAAATCCGACCCAAGTACCACCAGCAGGTGTACCTGTCAAGGTGATAGAATCGGAGCTTTCACAAATTGCACCGTAAGTACCTGCGGTAACTTCCAAATTCTTAACAGTAATGGTCTTCGTATCCTGAGTTTTACAAGTATTAGCATCCGTTATTTCGTAAGTAACGGTAATTGGCCCATCTAAATTTGCTGGATTAAAGACCGCAAAGATATCATTGGAGTTGGCATCTGTAATACCATCTCCTGTCCATTGGCTACTGCCACCAGTTGGAATGGTGGAACCAGTAATAATTATGGAACCAGTACCTAAGCAGACATCAAGAGCTGCTCCTGCATCGGCAGTTGGAGGTTCATTAACAACAATTTGAGTGGTGATACTATCTTTACAACCATTTAAATCAAAAGTATAGATTAAGGAGATAGAACCAGATAAACCCGTTGGGTCTAAAGAAGCTATGCCATTTACTGTTGGAATAGGCGTGTTCGTCGCTCCAACGATTGCCCAAATCCCAGTTCCACCATTTGGAACACTTCCTGTTAGGGTAATAAGACCGCCATTAGAACAAGCTGAATTAATAGGGGTGATAGTCGGTTCAGCAACCGTAACTGTGGTAGTTGTGCTACTGCTACAGCCATTCCCATTCGTCAAGGAATAAGTCAAAGTATGTGTACCATAACCTGCGGAAGCCGCATCAAATTTATTATTATTTACACCTAGACCACTCCAAGTTCCTCCTGTAGGCATAACACTAGCACTTAAATCTAAGCTGTCAGCATTGATACAAATAGCAGCGATTGGAGTTACCGTAAAGGCATCATCTAAAATCGTTATTTCTAAATCTTCTGATTGGGTACAGGCTAAATCATCGGTATAAGTATAAGTTAGGATTACTTTATTACTTAATCCTGCTGGACTGAAAACTGCCGAACCGTCTCCCTTATCTGTTATTCCATCTCCCGTCCATTTTCCAATTGAATTATTCGCAGTACTAGGCAACGGAAAACCAGTCACGGTAATAGGGTCTGCCTGAGAACATAATTGATTAACAGGACTTGAAATAGTAACGGTAGGCATACCATAAACCACTATTTCTGTCGTGTCGCTACTAGCACAACCTTGATTATCTGTAAAAGTATAGACCAATTCAACAGTTGCTGGAAAGCTAGTTCCATTAGGTAATTTAGCTGGATCAAATAATGCTGCGCCATCTACTTCACTAGAGTCAATAACAGGGCTAGTAAGTGGCGTATTAAATCCTACAGCACTCCAAACACCTGATTCGTCTACCTTAGGAATAGGATTTCCTATGACCCGAATTGGAGCGGCACTTTGACAAATATTGCCATAGTTGGGTAAGGTGATTTCTGTGGCCGTTACATTAACGGTTGTAGTTGCACTTACGACACAGTTAGCACCATTTGTTTCTGTAAAAGTATAAGTCAATACAACATCTCCGATAAAACCTGTTGGGTCAAACATGGTGGGATTACCACTAGTTGTGGAAACAGGCGTATTATCTGGTAATGTCCAGATACCTGTTCCTCCTGCGGTAGGCGTTCCTGTTAAGGTAACTGCGGAACCAGCTGGACATACAATAGCTACATCTGCGGAGGCAGTTGGTATAATCTCAGTAATGGTAATTACATGAGTAAGCGCTGTTGCACCACAACCATTTCCATCTGTAAAAATATAAGTTAGCGTAATGATTTCTGTATCATCATAACTACTTGGGTCGAAAGTGACCGTTGTATTGGTTTGGCTTATAATACCACCATTATCACTTGTCCAAACACCTGTTCCCGTTACCGCAGGAATTGCGGTAATTATTTGATTGCCAGCATTTTTGCAAATTTTATTTGTAGCCGCCAACGTTGGAGTCGTAGGTAATGCACGAACAAATACATTTACAGTGTCACTATTCTGACAACCATTTTCATCTGTATAAGTATAGGTTAATGTTTCTTCGGTTGAAACAGTTATTGCATTTAGACTAAAGGTAGCAGTGCCCGCAGCATCATTAGCATTAGATACGCCTGCTCCAGACCATACTCCTTTAGCCGTACCGCTTGGAATTGGATTTCCAATTAAGGCTATTTCCTCCATCGCACAAATAGTATCTATAGCCGCTAAACTAATAACTGGTGGCTCATTGATGTCAATTGTGGTCGTTGCTTCTGTAAAACAGTTACTTGAAGTATGGGTTAATCTATAAGTTAAGTCAACGAAAGCAGTTGATACCAAAGATGGGTCAAACATATTTCCAGTAACTCCAGTTCCAGACCAAGCCCCAGTAGTTTCTGTTGTTGCTAAATCGGATAAGGTAATTGCTGTATTTGGGTTTATACAAGCAGGCCCTTGTTGAGGTAAAGTCACTACTAAATCAATAACTTTAATAGTATCCTCGGCATAACTTTCACAACCAGTATCATCTACAAAAGTATATCGAATAGCATAAGCCCCATTTAAACCACTTGGATTAAAGGTCGCTTTTCCGTCTTTACTGCCACTTGGCGTAATGCCTGTTCCAGACCAAGTTCCTTGTTCAGTTACGCCATTTGGTATAGGGAAACCAGTCAAGTTAATTGAATCACCTGCTTCACATAATTCTGCTGGTAAAGCGATATCACTGGTAATAGAAACGGTAGGAGGAACAATAACTGTAATAGTAGCTGAACTGCTAGTGATACAGCCATTGCCGTCATTGAATTCATAAGTAATAGTATAATCTCCAGAAGACAAACCACTTGGGTTGAAAACACCTGCTGCATCATCTGTATTGGTATCTGTTACGGGATTTGTTCCAACTCCTGACCATGACCATGTTCCTGATTGATTGTCACTTGGAATTGGGCTACCTAATAAGTCGATTGAGCCAGTATTTGAACAAATTGTTCTATTATTTCCAGCATTCACTGTTTTTTGAATTTCAATTAATGTTGTATCTCTACCAACACAACCACTAGCATCCGTATAGGTATAGACCACTTTTATTGAATCTGTCAAGCCACTAAGGTTTAATTGGGCTGTTCCGAGGTTAGGATTCATATTGATGATCGTTCCTTTGTCTGTAGACCAATTACTAGTCATTCCTCCATTCGCATTTGGTGTTAAACTGCCTGTCAGATTTAGTGTGCCATTTGGGCATTGGGCAGGGTAAGTTCCTGCACTAACTACAGGAGAAGCAATCACAGTAAGTGCTAGAGAATCTACGGCTGAACAGCCAATATCATCTGTATAGGTATATTTGATTTGAATAGGTGTGGTGCTTGATAAGTTGGCAGGATTAAAAGTAATTCGATTATCCGATGAATTATCATTCATATCTAATCCCATACTCCCACTCCAAACACCTGTACCGTCATTTATAGTAGGGTTGGGAGCGGCACCTAATAGGATGATTTCACCTTGTTCTTCGCAAATTGCTTGATCATTTCCAGCAAAAACCGTAGGAATTGGTCGAACATCAATCGTTATAGTACTAGAATTAATACAGCTATTAGCATCTGTATAGGTATAAGTTAAATTGTAAGGACCATTTTTGCTAGCAGGATCAAAGTCGGCTTTTTCATCTGTGGTATTGGTATCTGTAATAAAAGCGGAGGGTGTCCAACTTCCAAAAGCACTTCCACCTGGTACAGGCGTTGCCGCTATATTAATTATAGGTTCTGATTCACAGACTTTTAGAATGCCGTTATCTAAGGTTAAGTTAGTGCCTGCAACTACAGTCGGTAGCGGATGAAGCGTAATATCAACACTATCTATTCCGATACATCCTTTTCCATCTATAAAAGTATAGGTAAGTGTAATATCATTTGTAAAGGAAGATGGATCAACAGTGATACTAGCGTCCATTATATTAGGGTCAGATATAAGAGATTCTGGACCCCATTTTGCCAATTCTCCTCCGCCATTCGGGATTCTTGAACCTACTAAATCAAAAGAGGTTGCATTTTGACAAACGGCTTTGTCAAGTGGTGCCGTAACAATTGGTGCTTCATTGACAATAAAAAAGGAGGAAAGGGTATCTACATCATTACAACCTGCATTATTTGTGTAATTGAAAAATAATTTATAATAACCACTTAAATTTGTTGGGTTTAAATCTGCTGTTAATGGGGTTAATTGGGTAATTGGACTGGGCGAAATGACAACGCCAAAAGTATCAACAATTCCCCATTCGCCTGAGATGATTGAACCACCTGATATAGACGTGGCAGCTAATTGTGTTAAGCTGTCATTTGAACAAACTGGTGTATAAATGCCTAAATCTAAAACGGTGCTACCAATATTAATAGTTGTACTATCCTTTGACTCACATCCGTTTGTCAAATTTTTAATGGAATAGATTAAAGTATAAGTTCCTCTCAGACCGCTAGGATTAAATTTGGCAGTACCTGCAACTGTATCTGCCGCGGTAGCAGTAATGGCATTAATAACCATTCCCACAGAATCCTTCACTGTCCAAAAACCAGCTTGACTAAGTGTTGGTGCATTTCCAGCTAGATTAACATTACCATCTTCTGAACAAACATCTGAATAGGTAGTATCGGGAGTTGCATTCGCATTTGCATTCTCTACGGAAACAGTCAATTTTTCTTCATCCGAACAACCGTATTCATTAATAAAAGTATAGGTTAATTCAATATTGCCGTCCAAGCCAGTTGGGTCAAAAATAGCAGTACCATTAGCTGGATTTGGATTACTGACACCCATTGTAGGCGTTTTCCAAATACCTAATTGAGCATTAGGCATAGTGGCGGAAGGTATTAGCGAATTTGTCCTGTTTTCGTTTAAATGAATGGTATCTCCAGTTGAGCAAAAAGTATTAGGTATAACTGGGTTTAAAGCTAGTGCAGGAATGTCTGTAACAGGGTTGGCTGCAATAAATAAGGTATCTGTTGCTTCTATTACACAACCATTTAAATCGGCAGTAATAACAATTTTAGCCGTATCGGGCGTTCCAGAAGCATTATTGATGCCAGTTGCTGGTACAAAGTCCATGTTATTTGGAATAAAACCTATCGGATCACCCGAAAGTGACCAATTAAGTATTGCACCCGTTGACCCCATTAGGTCTATTTGACTGGTTGTTTCTCCAGTGCAAAAAGTTAGGTCATTTGGCACAGTAACCGTCGGTAATGGCTTAACATTGATTTTAAAAGTCTGAGGCGTACCAGCACAACCATTAAAGATTGGCGTAACTACTATGTTGCTAGTAATCATATTGGAAGTGGTATTAGTTGCCTTAAATTTAGCAAACAGATCATTCAATGTTCCACGACCCGTACCTGAGCCTGTTAAACCAATAGCTGTATTATCATTTGTCCAATTATAGGTAGTGCCAGTAATTGATCCGCTAAATAATTTTACAGCGGTACTATCACCTGCACAGACAGTTATATCTTGAAGGGCATTGACTGTAGGGAGTGGTTTAACGGTAATAGTAAAAGTATCACGTACGCCTTCACAATTATCGATACTTGGAATCACCTCTACGGAAGCAGTCAAGTCAGCAATACCTGTATTGGTTAGTGTACCCGTTAAGGTATTTCCAGTACCATCTGATAAGCCAACTACCGCACCGGTTATTTTATAGTCAAAAGCAGTACCTCCACCACTAAAAGGGATAGAGATGCTTTCGCCTGCACAGAAGGTTTGGTCAACTGTAGCATTAACAGTTGGTGTATGAATGGTGACGGTTGTCGTGATAGAGTCGGTACATCCATGCAAATCTGTATATTTGTATTGTAGGATAACTGTATTTTGACCATCTACCGAAGCACTATCAGGTTCAAAAATAGCTGTACCGTCCATTGTATTTTCCATGACTCCTTTACCACTCCAGACACCTCCTATGCTATTAGGGGAGCCTGTTAAGGTAATTCCTTCTGTGCTTCTATCTCCATTTCTACAAGCCTCGTAAGGTCCATTATGCATAATTATTGGTAAAGCATTGACGGTTATAAAAATAGCAGATGTATCAGAGCAACCGTTAGGATTCTCATAATTATAAATTAAAGTATGCGTACCAATGCCTGCATTATTTGGATTGAATATTGCTCTACTATCGTTCATATTTGCGTCTACTACGCCTGTACCTGTCCAGGTTCCTATTCCGCCCAAAATAGCTGGGTCTTGTCCTCCTACCAAATTAATAGTTTCATCTTTAATGCAAAGTGTAAGTGTATCTGAACTACTAACTGGACCCGTTATAGTGGTAGTGGGGTCTTCATTAACCACAATTGGAGCAATGGTATCTGTAACTTCACAACCGTTTATATCGACAAAAGTATAAGATAAAGTGTATGTTCCAGCTCCATTTTTAGGTTCAAATTGAGCAGTTCCCGCAGTAGGATTTTTATTACTGAGTACTGTAGCATCCACTTGAATGCTTATCCCCGAAGTGTTTTTATAGGAAACAGTATCCCAAGTCCCCATAGATATTCCTCCTTGAACTTGAGTTCCTTGATCTAATAAAATGGGGTCATCAGATACGCAAATTGGACCATAATTACCTCCATCTACCGTCGGCGCTGCAAAAACATTAATTCTAGTTGTAATAGTTTCTACACAACCATTACCTGCTGTATAAGTGTAAGTAAGGGTAATAGGACCATTGAAACCATTGGGAACAAATTTTGCCGTACCCATTAAAGAATCAGTACTAGTCAAAGTAAGTACTCCAGAACCACTCCAAATGCCTAACCCTTGACTTGGGTATAGACTTTGGGAAGGGCTTCTAACCATAATGCTATCTATTAAAGAATTAACCGTATCCCGAAAAGGAAAACCTTGTAAGTCAATGGTATCTCCATTGGAACAAACAGGGATGTTTTGTATAGGGGCTATAACATCAGGATTATGTACGAGTACATGAACCGTATCTTTTGCGGGGCAATTATTTCCATCTGTGAAAGTATAAATCAAAGGAACAATTCCATCATGTCCTCTTGGGTCAAATTGAGCATTATTAGAATTGGGCGTATTTGTAATACCTGTAGCTCCAGACCATCCTCCTATCCCATTTCCTACAGAGGGATTTCCTGTTAAGATGATATTTCCTCCATTTTCACAAACATCTACTGCGGAAGCGGTTGCGGTAACAATAGGAACGGCGTTGACCGTAATAGAAGTTGTGGCAAATGAGGTGTCGGTTTCACCGACCATAAAATCACCGTCTTCATCGAT
Organism: Bacteroidota bacterium; assembly: GCA_017857395.1. Lineage (GTDB taxonomy): Bacteria > Bacteroidota > Bacteroidia > Chitinophagales > Saprospiraceae > JAFMDF01. Next base: position 7,506 of record JAFMDF010000209.1, read on the forward strand.
AGTAAATTTTAAAACGAAAGTAATAGAATTACCGGGGGCTACTCCTGAAAAAGTAGGATTAAAAGTAGCTATAACATCTGTAAATCCTGGGTCTTCTGTTAATATACCAATTGGAATCGTGCCACTTGTAGAACTTTCAACGGTCCATCTTCCTTTCTGAGTTCCCGATAAGGCAGGGCCTCCTGTTAAAGGTATGGGCGTACCATTTTCACAAACTGGTCCATAGGATTGACTAATAACTGCTTGGGCATAACTGGTATTAGTAATGCCAAGTCCAATTAGAAAGAGTATAGAAAATTGTATTAAAGGATGTCTATGAGAAGACATAAATGTGATAAGAACTGATAATAGCCCAGTAGGATTTTTTTTACCCATAGGTAAACCCTTTGAAGAATCGTAATCGTTGTTCATCAGCAAAATGATTGTGTTTTTGAGAAAAAATAGTAGGTACTCGGACATAATTATTCGTGGAATTTTAGGGCTAAGATTTTTTTGATAGTTTTTCTTTAAAAATCATAGTCCTAAAAACCATTAATAAATGTGTCCGAGTACTCATATAGCCATTCAGTGCTTTATTAACTCAAAATCAATCAATTATCATCATCTTATGGAATGTTTTTCCATAATTATTTTAGCCTTTTTTGATAATGTATCTCTAATGAATTTGTAGGTGCACGCCGAAATGACTGCAATAAATTTTTATCCTCTAATGAGGTTATTTTTAAATCGGTAATTGGAAAATAATAATGAGAGGTGATGGATAATTAGACAAGAAATAAAAATCTTTAGCATCAACAGTTAATACAACTTGATTAGTTGTTGGTCAATAAAAAACCCTAGTAATGAGTAGCAAGCAACCTTTATAGATTAATTGCACAAAGATTTGTCAATAGATGTCTTTAAAAATAGTGAAGGGTTTCTAAACTTGTAGGATGTAAAATGTAAAATTGATGAGATAAATCCGTAAACAAATCTAAAATTAGTGCATTTGGGTATTAAATTCCACTAAAATTAGTAAAAAGTGCTATTTTTTTAGCATTTTGGAACAATATTTAAAAAAAATCAAGAAAACTACCATTTTTAGTGTACTATGAAAAAACAATGTTTAGAATGTAAAGAGGAGTTTATGGGGCGGGCAGACAAAAAATATTGCTCTACAAGTTGCCGTAGCACAGCGAACAACAAGCTCAATCGAGATGCTATTAATTTTGTTCGAAATATCAATAATATCTTGCGAAAAAACCGAAGAATTTTAGCAGATTTAAATCCAGAAGGAAAGGCGAGGGTTCATAAAGATAAATTATTAGGCAATGGTTTTAAGTTTAGTTATTTTACCAATATCTATCAGACCAAAAATGGAAATACTTATTATTTTGTCTATGATTTTGGTTACTTAGCTTTGGATAACGGATTTTACACCCTAGTTCGGCGACAGAGTTATGTGGAGTGAGCGCATTCCCAGTCAGAGAGATATTAAGTAAGCCGTATTGGCATGATTTCGCCAACTTTCATATTCGCTAAAAGACCTGCTCCATAAAAGTATCCTGCTAATCCTACTCGGACTAGCCGCAAAACAGGAAAACCAATAGCCGCACACATTCGACGGACTTGTCGATTCTTCCCTTCTGTAATGGTCAAACTAATCCAAGTAGTTGGAATGGATTTTCTAAAACGGATAGGCGGATTCCTTGGTGGTAAAAGAGGTGTTTCTTTTAAAAGGAAAGCTTTTGCAGGAGCAGTTGAATGAATTTTCCCCTTTATTTTAACATTGATTCCTTTTTTTAAGGGTAGCAAATCTGCTGCTTTGGGTGCGCCTTCGACTTGTACCCAATAGGTTTTAGCTTGCTTGTTTTTAGGATTTAAAAGTCGGGCATTCAAACTTTTATCATCCGTTAAGATTAATAAACCTTCGCTATCTGCATCAAGCCTACCGACAGGGTATACATTTTTCGCAAAATCAAAAGCCAAATCAGCTAATGTAACATGATGTGGTGCTTCTCTGGTAAATTGAGAGAGCATATTAAAAGGTTTATAGATAAGATAAGTGGACATACTTGCAAAAGTACCATGCTATTTTTTGATTTTGAAAATTTTAAATTGAAAATTGAAAATTGTTTACTTACCTTAGCTTTTTTATTAACTAAAAATGAAAAGGGAATGCAAAATAAGCGTCGTATCTTTCTACAAAATGCTGGATTATTAGCAGCAGGTTCTTTATTAATGCCTCAATGGGCTTGCCAATCGGGCGGAAAGGAAGCCGCAGTTAGTGGAACTGCCGCAACTACTGCACCAGTTACACCACAACCAAGTTTAGATCAATTTGGGATTCAATTATATACCCTGAGAGATGTGATTCCAGCAGATCCCAAGGGAACATTAAAAGAATTGGCAGGATACGGTTTTAAGCAAATCGAAGGTTATGATGGACCTCAAGGTTTATTTTGGAATATGCCGAATACAGAATTTAAAAAGTATTTAGATGGTTTAGGTTTAAATATGGTTTCTGCGCATGCTAATATCAATGAAAATTTTGAAGAAAAGGCAGCACAAGCAGCAGAAATAGGCATGAAGTATTTGATTTGCCCATATATCGGCCCACAAACTAGTGTAGACAATTGGAAAAAAGTAACCGATCAATTTAATGCCTGTGGAGAAATTTGTCGCAAAAACGGTATCCGTTTTGCTTACCATAACCACGCTTATTCTTTCAAAGCCTTTTCAGGTATGATTCCACATGATTTTATCATGGATAATACAGACCCTGAATTGGTCGATCATGAAATGGATATTTATTGGGTCGTTACTGGCGGCGCTGATCCAGAGGAGTATTTAAAAAAATACTCGAATCGATTCAAATTATGTCATGTGAAGGATCGCTTGAAAGATGCAGCAGATGATGTTAGAGAAGCCACTTGTACTTTGGGAACGGGTAAAATTGATTTTCCGAAAATATTAAAAACGGCTAAAGATAATGGGATGGAATATTTTATCATGGAGCAAGAACGCTATGATAATACGACACCTATGGCTTGTGCGAAAGATGGGGCTGATTATTTAAAGAAATTGGTTTTTGCTTAGAAAAGGATGGAGGGTATGAGTTAATAGATATGCCAGATTTTTAAAATCTGGCATATCTGGCTCATTTATTTGACTTTAGTTTATCGTCTTCGATTAGACCGACCATATCCACCACCTCCAGATTGTGTTTTCTTTCGACTGGAAAAAAACTCTTGTTTGCGTCGTTGTTTTTCTTTATTCCATTCTTTCTTTTCTGCGTCGGTCATTGGCTTATCCGTTTGAGGAAAAGGATGTTCCTTAATGACCGTTATCTTTTTCTTGATTAGTTTTTGAATATCTTTGATGAAGTCATTTTCCTCTGGTTCACACATCGCAATGGCAATCCCTTCTTCACCTGCTCTACCTGAGCGACCAATTCGGTGGACATAAGTTTCTGCTACATTGGGAATATCATAATTAATAACATAATGCAATTTATCAATATCAATTCCTCTTGCTGCAATATCTGTAGCGACTAAAACCCTAATTTGTCCTGCTTTAAAAGCAGATAAAGCTTTTTGTCGTTGGTTTTGGGCTTTATCACCATGAATAGCTGCCGCTTCAATCCGTTTTTTCTTTAAATCTTTGGCAATTCTATCTGCACCTCTTTTAGTTCGAGAAAAGACCAAAACTTGAGTAATCTTTTCATCTTTTAAAATATGAGATAATAAATTTTTCTTGGTTGTTCGATTGGTATAATAAAGGTATTGTTGAATGGTTTCTGCGGTAGAAGAAACAGGACTAACTTCTATTTTTTGAGGGTCTTTTAAAATTTGCCGAGATAATTTTACTATATTATTAGGCATCGTAGCCGAAAAAAACAAAGATTGTCGTTCCTTTGGCAACATAGGTAAAATCTTTTTTATATCGTTGATAAAGCCCATGTCTAACATTCTGTCTGCTTCATCTAAAATAAAGACCTTAACCGTTTTTAAACTGATATGCCCTTGGTTAATTAAATCTAATAATCGACCAGGCGTAGCGACTAAAATATGGACGCCTCTTCGCATAGCATCCACTTGTTTACCTTGTTTGACTCCTCCAAAAATAACGGTATTTTTGACGACCGTATATTTACTGTAAGCTTCAATGTTTTCCTCTATTTGAATAGCTAACTCTCTAGTAGGCGTCAAAATTAAGGCACGCATGACCGGTTTACCATTAGATTTTGATTCAATTTTATGAATTAATTGAATAATAGGAATGGCAAAAGCAGCCGTTTTACCGGTACCTGTTTGGGCAACGGCTAAGACATCTTTTCGCTGTAAAATTAAAGGAATAGCCCTACTCTGAATAGCAGTCGGCTCTGTATAATTTTTATCTTTGAGGGCTTTTAAAATAGATGGAATTAACTTCAAATCTTCAAATCTCATGCAACGCTCTGTTTTTACTCCTAGTCATTATTAGGTTAGGAGTCGCTAATAAAGGAGCAAAGGTAGCGTTTTTATTCTAGTGATTTGGTTCAATATTGAACAGCAATTATTAAAAAACCAACGGTTGTCAGTTGTCAGTCGTTTAGGAACTAGCCTAATTGATAACCGACAACTGACAACCGATAATGTTTTAAGTTACTAGATACTTGATTTCTAAACCATTAGGCTGTTATTTTTTATAACTTCAGATAGCGTTTGGTTCTGGTCGATTCAATCTGTCTGCTATTCCTAAAAAACAACTAAAATTTGTGGATTGTTGGCCCTGAATTTTTTAAATTCCAATCTAAATTCTGTTGAAAAATTATTTTGCTCTACACAAATCATTTGAAGATTCGACGAATTGCTCATCCAGCTCATTAATTCAATTTCTCCAATATCACCAATTCCGCAATTGACTAATCCTATCTCGCGAATAGATTCAGGCAAACGGTTTATTTTTGATGAATGGATGGATTTGGAGCACTTAAAATATCGGATTGGTTAATATTATTTGAGTTTAGAAAATAGTCGATTTGATACGCAATCATTTTTTCAAAAGGAATAAGGAAATCCTTTGTCTCACATTGCTCTAAGTCACTTTCCTTCAATAAATTTAAGACCGTATAGACGGACTCAATAGTACTCAAACAATGAGATTTTGGCTGCTGCTTGATACTAAATTTTGATACTATTTTATTATCAAAACTCACTTTTTTTAGTTTTTGCAAATTCTTACTTAGTTTAAGCATTTTACGGACGCAGGACCAGGTGCCATCGAGCAGGAAGATGTGTGGATTATTACCCATCAATGAATTTAAGGCTGAACTTTTTCTTATCGATAAGTTGAAATTATCTTTTCCCGGATAAAGTAAAAAAGAACAACTATTTTCTTTATTCAGTATTTCATTTACCTGATTATTATTGGTAAAATCGATACCGACTATAATTTCTGAATTTTCAAGTTGAAGATTCGTCATCTGTCCTGTTCCGATTTTTTCTCTTTTGTACTCCTTCGGGTGCATCAAAATAATAAAACGAGTCTTAGTCTGGAAAGGACGAATGTATTTACAAATACAGGTGCTGGAAGGCCTCCTGCATTTGTAACAGATGAGTCTTGGATTTTTTGATTCTATTTGCAAGGAGAATAGTTCTTTATTTTTTTAATTGCTGAACGGTTTTGTATACCAAACTTCAATATTAATCATCCTAAACAGTTTCTACTTTTCGCTTAGCTTTTCGATATAAGAAGGACTTAAATATATGTCTCCTCCCAAAATTATTGATAGACTTGGCGTTTATGAATTTGATGAATTTTTTTCGATTGACACCAAAGTACTCATACGTATTACCGTCTGCAAAATTCACTTCCAATAACAGGCTCTTATGCTGATAATCAATCACTCTAGAATTAGTGATAGTCTCCGTATATGCTGCTAGATTTTTTTCTCTTGTCTGAGGAGCGATACTAACTAGAAAGTGATAGGCGTCTATGATTTTTATAGTCACCGCTTCCGCTTCTATCTTTTTTTGTGGGTCTTGAAACTTGTCAGGATGCCATTCTTTTACAAAGTTTCTATAAGTAGACTTTATCTCTTTTAGGTCTATTTCCTTCTCTACTTTGTATAGCTTTTTATATTCGTTTATACGCTTCATTAGTACTTTTTTTCAGATGAAGCTGCAAAGGTATTCTTATTTGGGCATAGATAGGATGTTTTGGTAAACTGATTAAGGAATCTGCGAATTACAACTCAATTAGATTAATTACTCTATGTTTCAACTTTATTTAAATCGGATAGCTTATCAGCATTTTGATGGTCTGAAGTGATGTATTTTTATTGAGTTTTAACAAATTTACCAAATTTATGTCGTGGGGCATTTTGGCTCACGATTCCCTACTCAATTAGCATAGTTATTTATATTCAGATTTCAATAACGCAAAAACTATTGAATCATCCATTTTATTATTATCAAAATAATGGTGTTTTAAAAAACCTTCTTCCTTGAATTTCATTCTTTTTAGCAATTTTATCGAAGGCGTGTTATTTGGGCTTACAAACGCTTCTATTCTTTCTAAATTCATATTGTTAAACCCATAATTTACAATAGAGACTATTGCTTCTGACATAATGCCTTTACTTTTATAATTATCATCAAATAATCCATATCCTATTTCTGCTCGATTGTGGTCAGTGTACCAGGTATGAAATCCACACCAACCAATAATCTTATTTGTTTTCTTATCAATTAATTGATGGTAAAGAAATTTCTTGTTATGCGTAGAAAGACCTTTTTTATACTTTTCTTTTTCTTTCAATAATTCTTCTATAGAAGTTATACCAAGAATATCTAATTGCTCATTTTGAGACATATCAGAATAGATAGCATCAAAACTCTCTTGAGTAAATTTTCTCAAAATTGTTCTGTTAGTTATTATTTCTTCAAACTTCATTTCTTAATTGTTGTTAACGGTTTGTATCTGTTTTCGCCCGACCGAATAGGGAGTGGTGAAAATAGAGTTCATCGTGTTTTTTACGAATTACAAATGGTAAAGACAAGTTGAAAACTTGTGAAATATTGCTTTAAAGATTTAATCTTTAAATATCGATAGAAGACTATGCTAACTGATGGGTAAACTTAAAATATCGGGGGGTAGTTTAAAAGTAAATCCACCCATAACTAAAATACCTATCGACTGGCAACAAATCAGTATACAGCGATTAGATTTTGACCCTCAAATTTGTACCTATTGTGGGGTAAAAGCGATGGTTCGTATCGATATTTTACCACCAACTAGAGCACCTCCTAATCAAATCCCTCGCTTAAGTTTGGCAACTGATTTATAGCCTATTTTGAACTGCTTCCCTTTGGAAGCCTAAAACTGCTTTGCCTATACTTAACAAAATCACCTGAAATCAATAGATTTCTATCAATTTGAGGATAATTTTTTCGAATCAACCTTGGTCTTGGAAACTATTTCTTAAAAAACACTTCGCTTCTTCCTTGCTTCAACCTCTCTTCATTTCATTCAATCTCCATAATAACAAAAAACCTTGCTGAACCAGAAATCGGTTCCGTACAACATTATCTTCATTCTTGGCACTCCGTGCCGCATGAAGACTTACTTATTTTACTTATTTTCGGTAGTTTTTATTTTATTCTTGGGTCTCCATCAAAACTTTCATTGTTCGTTAATCTTTTAATACTTTCATTCTTTAATTCATAAGAGTACAACTCCCAGTTTCCATCTTCATTACTTCCAAAATATATACTCTTCTGATTCGATGACCAACGTGCAATTAGTTCTGTGCCTTTTGTAAAGGTTATTCTTTTTACTTCTCGGGTTTGTAGGTTAAGAATTACTATGTCTTGATTACCCTTTTGAAACCTGTCTGAGCTGAAAACAATAAAATCACCATCAGGTGATATATCTCCTCTTTCATCATTAGAAGAATTATTCGTTAGATTTTCTAATTTTTTCAATTCTAAATTAAGAAGATAAATTTCATTATTACCCTCATGATTACTGGTAAAAGTTATTTCATTAGCATTTTTTCCCCACGAAATGTAATTTGCCTGTCCTGAAATTTGCGCCGTTAAATTAACGGTTGAATTCGTTTCTTCTTCAATTAAATAGATTTCTCCTTTACAATAGTATATTCGTTTGTTCGAATTTTGAGAGTAGATAATATTTTTATCATCCAATATACAGTTTTCAGGATGTTTGATTTTTGACGTTTCGTTTGTTTGTATATTATGTCTCAAAATAGAAATTTGCTCACCTTCTTGGCTCAAGTATGATATTTCATTTTCATTAATCCATACGGGAGACCACTCTTCAGATTTTTCTTTTGTGATTTGTTTAATTACATCTCCCTTCGAATTCATCATATAAATATCTGAATTTCCATTTCGACTTGAGCTGAATAGAATATTTTCAGAGGTTGTTTTACAGCTAATTAATATTGCTAATAATATTAATGTTGCTAATATTTTTTTTCCCATTTTTCTCTCATTTTTTTAATTACTGACAACACTAAGGTTTGTATGAGTCGTTGAGCCCCCGAAAAAGCCAATAATTAAGCTCTGAGTCAATTGGCTCAATGACGCATCACAAACAAGTTGAACATAGCCGCATTTTTAGCAGGAGTCTATGCAAATAGCAATGAATTCTTTGTTACCCAGCGACGAGTTCGTATTAATAAATGGAAAAATACGAAAAGAAAGATTATAAAAAAAATAAAGGAGTCGATTTTATGTTGACTGCTACGAATAGCCCAAATAACTTTAGTACAAAAAAAATCCGTACCACTAAAAAGCGATACGGATTTCCCAACCAAAAAAAGCATAAAAACAAAACCCTACTCCACCCGCAACATCTTCCGAGTCTGCGTCCCAAATCGGCTACTAATCTGATAATAAATCAAGCCCTTCGGTAAGTCCGCACTATTGACAGTAAAGCTTTGTAAGCCAGCCGTTTTATTCGCTTTGACTTCCTGAATCAATCGACCCACTTCATCTCGTAAAGTAAGCACTACATCAGACTGTTCTGGTAAGAAGAAGCTAATATTGGTTTCTTTTACAAAAGGATTTGGTTGATTTTGATAGAGTTCAAAAGACTTAG